>JAQTXO010000142.1 GCA_028688765.1 Acidiphilium sp.
CGACCTGGCGATACCAGTTGCCGTTTGCGCTACGGCATACGTTCCCTGTGTCGCCAACAACCGGCTTATGGCCGTTTAGGTAGTAGCTTGCGTTAATCGGACGGCATATCAACCCAGACTGGGGATCGGTAAATTCTGCAGCGGTCGGTATAAATAGACCATGACTACCCGTTGATGGATCACTCCAAGCCAAAGGCTGTCCGGTTGGGGTGTTACCAATTTGTTGCAGGGCGATTTGTGCGGCGGCGCAATCTCGCTGATCTAAATGATGTCCGATCGCTTCGCCGGCAAGCACGCCCGCGAGCGCACCTACGCCTGCGCCAATCAAAGCCGCCGTCCCGCTATGTCCCGCCAGACCTCCAATCGCCGCGCCACCAGCGGCCCCCGTAACACCGCCGATGAGGGCTCCAGAGCTGGCGCGAGGACCGAACGCGCTACACGCATTCGATGCAGCTTGCTCAGGGCTTGAATAGTGTTGGGCACAGCCGGTCAGAACAAGAGAAGTCATAAACGCGGCAGTCAACGCAAGATTTGAAGCTCGGTACACATTACTCATAGATAATTTCCTCTGAAGCCGTTTATTATCGAACGGCGGATGCTGTGATAGGGAATGTAACAGAGCCGGGCACACCAATGGTGCCTGAGAGCCCCTTAGTAAGAGTACCTTTCATTGATAACTTTTCTGTGTTGCTTGTTGTAACCAGTCCTTGATTGGTAGATGCATGAAGTACACAGGTTCCATCGTCACACTTGTAGCTTCCGGTGATCGAAACAAAACCAAGCCGCGTGATGCCAAGCCAGCTGTCAATCAAGTCGCCATCAGCGTCAGTCATCACATTGAGTAATCCGGACAACTCTAAATTATTTCGATCCAAGGAGACGTGGAAGCGTTTCTCAACCACCGGTACTTCGTTGGCAACACTAAGATCAGATCCGAAACCGGCAACGGTAGAACTCATGGTCGCAAGCGCTTGACTCCAAAACGCGTGAGACTCCGCCAGGTAATTTGGATCGTTTGGCTTAGTCGAGTGTACACCGAAGAAGTAGAATATACTGTGCCTGAAATATGTTCCGAGCTCCTTACCAAAGTCCGGCATTGGCGAGGTCCTAGCATCGTATACAGACCCTAGAGCGCTGTTTTGTGCAGCGTTGCTATACACGATCACGCGAATGGTTTCGTCTGTCTGAGAAAACCGTGCTCCGTCAGAGGCAAGCGACTCCAGTAGTTCTTCTTTCGGCGCACCGTTAACCGTAGATCGATCATTTTTATGACCCTTCTCTTCCCGCAAGAATACCTGCGTAATGGCAGCACCGAAGCCATTAAAGAAAAAGCCTTGTTGCTTTTCAAGATTATTAAGTGGATTGCTCGAAAAAAAGAAGTTCTCTTTCGCCAATTTGGCTCGTTGAGTTGCGGTATAATTCGGCCAACAGGCTGACCATAGCTTAGAACTTGTCCCGTGATCGGGAAGCAACTCAACTACCGTCACGCGCTCTCCCGGAGTAAGCGTCGCCCGAAGCTTGTTCTCCAGATTTGTTGCCCATGACGTATCACCTTTTTGAACTGAATCCGCATCGACATACACAACAGTTTGACGGAAAGTCTTATCTTTGCAAAATGATTGATCAAGACCTGTTGTACCAAATAACTGCGGGCTGTCTGCCCTCCCTTTAGGTCCAGAGAACACAAGAAACCCGGTAAAAAACATTAAAACTAGAGCAGTATTTTTTATATGGTACCAACGAAAGCAATGGAATACAATCATTGATCTACCGTTACCGAGGTGTGATTTCATTTTACATAAAGGACTCAAGGGTTATTCCTTCAAAAGACAGCGCTTGATAATCATTCAGTGATATAGGCACTACAGTATTTTTGTCCCGCTTAAACATTGATATTTGACCGTCCGTTGACGATATTGCAGCAACGATTTCTTGCTTGATGCGACTATATTGTACAATAAAATATGTCATCGCGCGCTCTCGGAAACTATCTTCATATTTCATGGCCTGGTCACGTAGGATCTTAGCTTCCTTAAGCGATAAAGACGACGAAAACTTACTTGCTCTATGCTGCTGCTCCTCAATTTTTTCCTTACATTGCCGCTCAATACGATCTTTTACCTTATCAAATACTGCCTTTTTTCGTGCATAGCCCTTTTGCGATTTTTGGAAATCGAGGGCTGTTTCAACATATACGGGATCAGGATCGTGCGCGAAGTAACTAACAAAAACACCGACGAGCCACGCAAGAAAATTGGCTCCAAGGCTAACAATAACTTCACGTTCAGGGTCTATCTGAACGGAAAATTTAGTACCAATAATATTGGCTGTATTTTGACTTTGCATAACTGACATAAGTGACTGGAACCGCATCCAACCCGTAACGGTGATCAAAGCAACCAATCCGACAGATGCTAGTATTAGTATTCCGTATGGCCGATCGCGTGGCTCTACAGCGGGCCCAAACTTCTTCTTCCATTGTTTAAGATCAAGGCCATGCTGATGAGCTATGACTGCTAGACAGAGAGCGAGAACAAATGTCGCTCCAATTGCAATGATTGGGACGTTAAAAAACGTAAATAAAGTGTCATAATTGATAAACCATTCAGCTGTACCAAGTATCAACATCATGGCGAGGTAAACAGGATTTACGTCAAATGGCGCCCTTGAACTCACTGCCTTCATGTTGGGCTTGTGGGCGTGAATCTTGACCTGATCGTCATACTTAGACTTTGTTCTAGAATATTCTTCAACGATCGGATCTTTATCTAGTGTAGACTTTTCTTTCGCAATTTCTTGATCACGAATTAACTCTAATGAACGAATATTTGGGCCAATTTCCTCGTACTCCGACAATTCTGCTTGAAATGGCTGAAATCTATCATTAAACGCATTTCGGACGTCGTAGAATTGCTGAATATACTCGCGCATTCTTGCAAACAGCACGTCCCGCGCGGTCGTTATCAGACCGTCCTGATCCACGATGATGGTGCGGCTGGCAATTTCAGCGGTGATCGCGGTTTGAATTTCGTTTGCGGATAACGGCGGAAGCTTACTGACCTCGTCGCTATAGCGTCGTATTTTATCAATTGCAGTACGGAGTTCATCTAATTTTGTTTACGTATCTTCGGTTGTGAGCGACATTTTGATTTTCCCTAGCGGAAGTATTAATCAACCAGAATATTTTTATTCAGCGCCGACGGTGCGACCGGAGCGAGTTCGCGTTCGCTAACTAAAGGTGCAGGGGCCAGTGGTCGTTCCGTTATAGTGTTGTCGTCACTCGGCGTCGCTGGCTCGATCTGCATAGGTCCCACAGGCATCAAAGCCAATTTCTTCACCCCATGCATGATTACGGTATGCGGTTGCAATACCGAGACTGTACTGCTCTGCACAGCGATCGGGGCCGCTCCGTTCGTGGTCAGATAGTTCAAATCTACATGGCGATATTGAATTACTGCAAGGTTTGCTTGAGGACTTGCGGAGATTAGAAACTCCACTCGACGGTTCATGGCCCGGCCCGCAGCCGTTGCGTTCGACGCGACAGGTTGTCGATCGCCAATGGCTACGGTCGTCATCTGAAGAGGATCGACACCTCTGGCAGATAGCGACTTCATGACATGAAGTGCCCGCCGCTTCGACAGATTATCGTTATACGCTGAAGTTCCGGTCGAGTCGGTATTGCCGAGAATCGTCAAGGCGGCGTCGGGAACGTCATCCGCCATATTTCGTGCGATCACATTCAAAACCGCCGCCGAAGATGCGATTGGAGTCGCTCTGTTCGTATTGAAAAAAACGCCTTCATCGAAGGTTACCAGGACTACAGGTACTCGCTTTCGAACACCCGGAACGGACCCCGCCGGGGCATAAAGCATTTGAATCTTTGGCGGGCGAATGCCTGCCACGTTCGACAGGCGCCTGAAGCGGTTGATGCGATCTGAGGCTTCAAGGTCGATAGTGGCGTTTTGAGTTGTTAACGTGAGTGATGGGCCTTGCGATACCGGAGCGGGCCCCATGGAAGACGGGGAGCAAGATGTTAGAGCTGGCACAAGTAGAATTGGTCCCGCCGCCCAGCGCCCTGATTTTTGGGTCATAGGATGTCCGTAAAGTGCATGAAAAAAATTTTATATGAGCGTAATGTCATTAACACAAGCGGTTTCGATGGCGATATGCTCGCGCGGGCAATTATATCTTACGGTCCACCTTTGAAACGGCGGATAAGCGGCTGACGTTGGACACCTTGATGTTTCCCGGCGCGTTAGTTCCCGTTAGCCTTATTGTTCGCATAGTTTCCTATAATGTTGTAGCGCTTCGCACGGGTGGTTCGGCAGAGAGTTGATTTGGCAGAGTTTTTTGGTTCTTTTTCGCAAAAAAGAACGGCTTGTCTTGGGCCTTTCAGGTTTTTGAGGCGGGTTCAGCCGTTATTTGCTTGATGATTGCTTCGCGTTCTGCGCGGCTGGCTGCGCTGCGGGTGCGGGCGGTTTTGAGGGCTTCGGGTGGGGCGGTTTCGGGGGTTCCGGCGGTGAAGGGTGGGGCGGGGGCGTATTCGAGGGTTAGTTGGATGGATTCGGCGGTTTGCTGGTCGGTCAGTTCGGCGGCGAGGGTCAGGGCGAAGTCGATGCCGGCGGTGACGCCGCCGCCGGTGATGAGGTTGCCGTCGCGGACGACGCGGGCGTGGGTGGGGATGGCGCCGAAGGCGGGGAGAAATTCCATGGCGGACCAGTGGGTGGTGGCGCGTTTGCCGGTGAGCAGTCCGGCGACGCCGAGGAGGAGCGCGCCGGTGCAGACCGAGGTGATGTAGCGGGCGGTTTTGGCCTGGGTTCGGACGAAATCGAGGATGGTCTGGTCGGTCAGAAGGGCGTTGATGCCGATGCCGCCGGGGATGCAGATGATGTCAAGGGGCGGGCAGTCAGCGAGTGGGGTGGTGGGGGTGAGGATGAGGCCGGTGGCGGAGGTTATGGGGGTGAGGGTTTTCCAGATCAGGTGGAGTTGGGTGTCGGGGAGGCTGGCGAAGACTTCGTAGGGGCCGGTGAGGTCAAGTTGCTGGACGCGGGGGAAGGTAAGGAGGCCGATGGTTGTGGTCATGGGGCGGGGGTTTCGTTGCGCGGCTCGGGTGGCTGCCAGAACAGGAAACCTTCGCCATCGTAGGCGGTGGTTTCGAGTTCGGTGATGTGGGCGAAGGCGCGGGAGAGGATGGCTTGCGGGGGCATGGTTTGCAGCTCGATCGGGTGGGCGGGGCGGCAGAGGATGGCGAGGCCGTGCCAGAGGTGATTGCCACGGGCGAGCGTGGCGCGGATGGCCTCGGGCGGGGCGGCGTGGCTGAGCAGGTAGAAGATTTCGTTGTCGAGCGCGAGTGCGTTGGCGACGGTGCGAAGGGTGGGATCGGACGGGTGGGCGGCGGCATCGTCGATCAGGCAGCAGGCGGCGGGATGGGATTGGAGATGGTCGTGGATGCGCGCGGTTTGCTGGTCGAGCAGGGTTGCGACCGGGATGAGGCCACCGTGGGGCGGGACGGGGTGGACGATGTTTTCGGGGAGGAGATTGCCGGAAGTGAAATCGTAGGCGCGCTCGGTGGGGGTGGAGCGGGGCAGCAGGGTGGCGCAGGTGCCGGTGGCGAGATCGACCGACGCGGCGAGGGTGCGGCAGAAATGGGAGTCGAGGGCGAGTTGGTCGCGAACGTAGGCGATGGCGCGGTGGTCGAGCGTGACGCGATCAAGTAGTTCAGCGGTCATCGTCATGTTTTAGATTCCATCGTTCCGTCAGGATACCAACGCCACCATGCGCCGTTAGGGTCTTTGTAGTCCCAGTGCGGTGCTTTCGGTGGCGGATGATCGAGATCAGGTCTTAGCGTCTCGCCTGTCTTCGGATTATAGTAGTTACCTTGTTTGCCCCCAGGTGAAGTTCCCGGGCGACCTTTCCATTGGTAATCAGGGCCGGGCGGTTTGGTCGGGTCCGTTGGGTACTCTTCAACTGGAGGTTTGGGGATAACTGCTTCTGGCGGTTCCGTAAAAATGAATTCTTGGCTTAATTTGAGGGTTGCTGTCGGCGTCACAGCATTCACGGGGGACACTGTGGAGCCGCCCACACCGATGAGGACGGTGGGAAGGCCGCCGACGATGACGCCGCCGTGGGCGGTGGGGTCGCCCATGCGGGCGGCCATCATGCCGTTGATCAGGACGGTAGGGGAGCCTAGCAGGATGGTGTCGGGTGGGCCGACGCAGGTGACGGGGTCGCCCATACGGGCGGCGGGGAGGCCACCGATGAGGACGTTGGGGGAGCCTGCGATGATCGGGCCGCCGACATGGGGGATGATGCCGGTGACATCGGGGCAGGTGTGCATGTCGGTTGCGCGTGCTGCGGGTTTTTCGCCGGCCATGGGGGATGTTAGGGGCGTTCGGGGCCAGTTTTGCAAGAGTTTTTTGGTTCTTTTTTGCAAAAAAGAACGGCTTGCTTTCTGCTCAGGCCACGGAGGATTTGTGGGTTGCCGAGACGTGGATTTCGTGGCTCGGGAGGCTGGCGTCGGGGTCGTGCCCGTCTTCGATAGTGTGGGCGCGGATATCGGCTTCGGTGGTTGCGTCGAGTTTGGCGCGGTTGCGTTGTGACGGGGTTGCCGCGATTTCATCGAGGGTCAAGCGTTTGAGAGCCATGTTGCGATTCCCCTGCGGCTTGCTAGCTGCTCAGGCCACGGAAGTTTCGTGGGTTGCGGAGAAGTGGATTTCGGGGGCGCGTTCCTGGGCGTAGCGGAGGGACCAGGGGTCGCGGGCGAGGAAGACGGGGCTGTCGTCGCGGTCGAGGCCCATG
>JAQTXO010000143.1 GCA_028688765.1 Acidiphilium sp.
ATACTTCAGCGGCGGGCAAGTCATCCGGACGCGGATCGATCTGAAGATCGCGAATCTGAAAGCCGGAATCGCAATGATGGGCAGCCAGAATCCGATGCCCCGGATCGTCGATGTGAAGGTGGGCTGCCAGGGGCTTGCCGCGTTTTTCGATTACACACTCGACGATCGTGGCAAGCCGCGCGGCGAAGCCCTTGAGAGCGTCGTCGTGGTCGATATCGGCGGTTCGACGACTGATATCGTGAGCATCGTGCGCGGCGGCCAGACGATCGATCAGTCCGCCAGTGGGGCTGCCCGGCTCGGCGTGCTGGACGTTCATACGCTGCTCACGGAAAAGCTCACGGCTGACTTGGGCTTCCCGGTGCGCTTGACCCCGGCTGCCATCGATCGCGCGTGCCGGACTGGACAGATCAAGATCAACCGGGCCGACCGGGACGTGTCCGGGCTGGTGCGCGAGGCGGTCGGCGATGTCGGGGCGCAGATCGTGCGGGAGGTTGAACGCCGGATCGGCAAGGCGGCCACCGTCGACGCCGTCCTGTTCGTCGGGGGCGGTGCGGCGTTGTTCAAAGACGTCGTGCAGCATTGGAGCGGGGTCGAGGTGGTCGCTGATGGGGAGATGGCAAACGCGCGCGGTCTCTTGAAATACGCCAGGTCGAGGGGCTGATCGTGAGCACCGATCGGCACTCACTCACCGCCCGCCGGATCAGCGTGAGACTCGACGCAGCCGATCCCCGCGAAGCCGCCGCGCTGGCCGCCCTTGATCAGTTGCAGGCCGCCATGCCGGCACGGGTGCGGGCGGGGCTGATGCGGGACGCGCTGTGCCGGGTAATTCTGGACCTCGCGGCGGGCGGGGCGGTGGCGGTAGATCAGCCGAGTGCCACCGGGCCGGCGCGGCGGGTGCGGGCGGGAAGGGCGGTGGTGAAGACTGCCACCGTCGCTAAGCCGGTGCCGGTCGGGGGTGATCCCGTGCCGGTCGAAGCCGCGCCTGGGCTGGCAGAAAGTGACCCAGGAGACGCCGCGCCGGTGGTGAGTGTTGCTGAGCGTGTCGATCCCGTCGATGTCGATCACGACGAAAATAAGCCCGCCGGCGGCACAAAACCGGGCGGGCTTATGTGGTGAAGGACCGCCCCGGTGATGAGCCAGGGCGGTCTTTTCAGAGTCATGCAGCTTGCCCTATCGAGCCACGCGAGTGCATCCTTTGCCGCCAGACCTCGAACAAGCCGTCGGGCGCTGGGATGGCTTCGGCGTCTGGCGATACGGGCATGAATTCATTTTCCTCGTTGAACTCAATGCTCATCAGCACGCCGGGGCGGTAGACTGCATACCCGGCCCGCCAGCCCGGCTGTGTCCGCTCGCTGCGAGATGCCGCGCAGATGACCTCCGCCGGCGCGAGGTAGTGAGACGCTGGGTGGTAGCAACTCGTGCTGCTGACCCACTGCGGCCCGCCAATTTTGTGCTCATTTTCGAGCCCGATTCGGCACGTCGTCTGATTCGAGTAGAGCGGGACGATATGCACAAGCGCCTCTCCGTCGGACACCACGCGCCAGAGGATGAGAAAAGGTCGTGTTTTCATGGGCAGTAGCGCACCGGGCGGGGCCATTAGCCGACCGCTTTTGATGAGCATGTCGCTGTCGAGATGAGCGACCAGGCCGGGGCGGAGTTCGTCGGATGTGATGATCATTTTAGGTCTCCTTGCCCGCCCAGGTTCGACCGGGGCGGGCGTTGTGTGATGTTGATAGTTTCTCAGTCGATGGTCGAAAAATCGACGTCCAGCCGCTCACCGACGACGATCTCGAAACGACCCTGGCCGTCGATCGAGCGATGCTGACCGGGCAGGTGATCGATCTGGACAAGCCCATCGGCCCAGTGCCGCGCCGTGCTGTTGTCAATGTACGCGGTGCCGTCGATCGTGATCTTGTGACTGCCGCAGAACACGTATTTGTAGTCCTTGCCATCGATCGGCTTCGCGCTGCGGGGGATCGACCGGACCGGGACCAAGGCAACGTCGCCCTGGCGGATGATCGTACCGATCCGGTCCAGCGGCACCCCGAAGATCTTCGATTCCGCCCACCGCACGACCGATTCCGCCGACGCTCTCATGATGTCAGGGTTGCGGCGGAAGCTGGTCGGGATGACGTGTGAGAAAAGCTGACCCTCATCAATCCCGGCAAGGGCGTACCACTTATGCGTGTTGAGCCAGTCCGACTCGCGGCGCTTTGAGCTATGCCGAAGCTGAATCGCGACCAGATTCCTTTCGACGTCGAAGCCATAAATGTCGGCGTTGAAAGCGTCGAAGCCGCCGCGATTGTTGCGACTGACCACCCCCTCGTAGAATTTGATCTCGGTGAGCACTTTCTCAACAAGCGCGGAAATCGAGGCCGGGACCCCGTCTGTGATCTGACCGAACGCGCCGCGCCGGATATTGAGCGGGCTTGTGAGTACGGGGGCGGGCTGGATTTCGGTGATAGCGTTCATAGTATCTGACTCCTCTGGTTGTGTTGACATCGAGCCAGACCGTCCGGCTCGATACCCCCATGCTTCTGCGGAAGCCGCGTCGCGATGGTGGTCTCTAAGATATAGCAAGTTCGGGCGAATCGGATTTGATGCCGTGTTTTCCACCACTTTTCCCGATCGGCACATCAGCCATGCTGCCAAGCCCGGATAAAATAAAAGCCCGCCCTCGGCGAACCGGGGCGGGCTTGTGGCGGTGTTGATCTCAGTCGACGTCGACCTTGTTTCGCTCGGCGTACTCACTCGTCGCGCTGACGACTGCTTCGATCAGCGCTTTGTATCCGTCGCTTTCGACGCAGATTCCACGCTCGAAGTTATCCGCATCAGACCAGGTAACGTGCCGGTCGAGAAGCGCACCATCCCTAAACCGCAGGTTGTGCTCGTCAGTGTAGGCCGTGTTGCGCTTATTCGTGATGACGCGAGCGCGGCAGATCACGTCGCCGGCGTTGTTAATCTCACACGAGAGATTATGCTTGACGACTTCCCACGTCGACCCGCCGGTTTTTGCTGCGATAGCTGCAAGCATCTCCTCGTATTTCGCCGTAAACGACTCATTAGCGCCGGCGATATCTGCGAGAAATCGGGCGTTATCATCGAAGATCTCCGGAAGATCGCCGCGATCTTCATGCTCGCAGACGCACAAATTACCGACCAGCGAGTACGTCTTCTTCTTGCCGCTGCTGAACTCGACGGTCGCGTCGACAGAGACGTCATCGATGATAGTAACATCGTCGCCCGTGTTTTCACGAACATCACAACCTGTGATCGTGTAGCTGAGCGAAGTGGCTTTTGCGGTTGAAGTGGTCATCTTAGTATCTCCTTGTTTTCCTGAGCCGCACCGTGCTGCTCATACCCCCATGCTTCTGCGGAAGCTGCTCGGCGATGGGGTCTGTAAGATATAGCAATTTTCCTCAACTTCGATTTAATGCCGTGTTTTCCACCACTTTTCCCGACTGCCACACCAGCCAGGACGGACAAGCGCGGACAAAAAAAGCCCGCCCTGGGTGACCCAAGGGCGGGCTGGTGGCTAATGCTGGGATGATCAGGCGGCGAGCGCAAGCCGGTCATCTACGCCGTCCTGACGGGCAGCATGAAAGATGGAATCTCGGGGGGCATGTTGACGCAGATAGCTGATCAGAGATCCGACCACCGCCCGCCGCTCATCGATTCCGCGTGCCGGGCTGCACCGGTCAACGAGGTCAGTCCAGAACGCCAGCGAGGTCGGGAAAAGCAGGTATGCCCCTCGCTTGACGCCGCTCGACTGCACGAAATCAAGGCGCAGCATGTCGATCGCGTGACCCGTTTCGGGCAGCCGGAATCGTGCTAATGACAGGCACATACCATCAAGGTTGAGCACCGCCGGCACGGTTTTGCGGTCGATCAGATGAATGATTGCGTCGCTTGGCTGACCTGCCGCCGGCGCGATCGCCGCGATGTTGGTCAAAGCTGGGCCGATGGCGGGGAGGGTGATGATTGTCATTTCAGGCTCCATGTTTTCGGGTTGCTGGCGCTCATACTTCTGCGGATACGCCGCTGATTAACCTGATTTTGTCAGACATTCGCAGCCCGTGGCGCAGCCGAACGCGATGAACCGGCGCACCGGATCGGGCGGCCAGCCAATCGACGCCGGGGTGATCTGGGGCAGATTCAGAGATGCACCCAGACGGAAAAATGACGATCCAGCCGCCCTCGCGCAGGTGGCTCAAAAGGGTCCGAACACCACTCGCCCGCCCCGGTCGCATCGGGATCATCGTATGCCCCCCGCAAAGCCGCCCCCATGTGCGTAAGACTGGCCGCCAGACCGGGTGCCGGGCGTATGCGGGATCGACGGCGAAAACCGCCGGGCGGGGCAGCCGAAGGCAAAGCCACGGGCCGTCGAGCAAAGAAAGATGCGGGCCGGCGGCGATGATTGCGGGATGATCGAGAGCGGGCCAGGGGCCGGTCATGGTCGGAAACTCCCGCCCGCCAGCGGTGGTCTGCCGGCGGGCTGCTGTTGATACAGTATATATAGCGTCAGCCGACGATCAGGTGGGCGACGCAGGCGAGGACGACCGAACCGAAGAACACGAAGATCGAGTTCGCGAAGCGATCGAGGAAATCAACGCCGGCGACGCGCCGGGCTGCGAAGCCGATAAGTTGACCACTGTTCCAGGCAGCGAGGCCGAAGAGCAGGATGGTGATCAAGGTTGTGAAGGTCATAGCGGGTCTCCTATGTCTGTGCCGCGCCACGCTGGCCGGCGATACGACGATACATCTGCGGATGATCAGTGAATCCAGTAATCGCCGATCGCTGTTTCTGCCCCACACGGCACGCGATACCGCCCCAGCACATCCCGCGCAGCCCCGGTCATCGCGGCCTCAATCTCGATTTTCGCACGATCCGTCTCGTCTTCCTCGATCTCGAAAACAAGTTCGTCATGAACAAAATTAACGAATCTCTCTGCGAGCCAGTCAGGCAGCCGCGTGATCGAGTCGAGGGCGATCTCAGCGGCAGTACCCTGATCGCTGTAATTTGCGGCTTCGCGCATAGCCGAGCCGATTACAGGGCGATCACTTAGAGTTTTACTTGTGAATATCCTGCCGCCGTCAGTAGGTCCCACAATTTTGCCATATTTAATCACCGTTTTCTTGGCAGAATGACTATTCTTGATTAAGAGATGCCACAATTCAACTTCGGGATACATCTCAAACCAGGCGGCCCGCGCTTCGACTGCCTCTTCAATGGTCCAGGTGAGGCCGTAAGAGGTCACGCCCAGCCGCCACAAGCCGTCCGCGCTCATCCCGTAGAGCAACCCGAAGTTCAGAGGTTTTGCCTTTTTCCGTGGCTCTGCCAGTGTTTTCTTCAAGCTATCACGATCAGACTGACTCAGGGCGGTCAGATATTCGAGTGCACATCGCCCACCTGCGTCGAAGCGGGCGGCCCGGATTTCGGTGCCGAGCGCGGTCAAAAGATGGGGGTCGATGCCGGTCCTGAACGCCGTCGGCAGGGCCATTTTTTCGATATCTTTGAGCAACGAGTCTCGCCGGAACCGGCAACCCGCGGCTTGCATCCGGGCGAGCACGACAGTGTAGCGGCTGGCGTAAAATGAAGCGTAGCTCTTGATATCTGAACCAAACTTGGGCTCGGGCAGAGGCCATCCGGGCGGGATCAGGGGCATGGCGGGCTGGCCGGATTTAAGCGCGGCGAGCACCTGCCCGAGCACCGGGGAGCCCTTGAGAATCCAGCGCTCGATTTTCAAATTTGTGAAGAGAAAATCAGCGAAATTCCGTTCTGCCAGCGCGGCGGCCACAACCATCTCGATCGCAGAAAAATCCGTGGCGATGATCTTGAATCCGGGCCTGGCGCGGAACAGTGCACGGAAACCCTGACCACGCGGCATGTTTTGGAGATTCGGTTCTTGGGAAGCGGTGCGCCCGGTCACAGTTTTGATTGCTGTGAGCGGGTGCAGGCGACCATCAGAATCGGCGCAGGCGGCGTACTCCCCGGCCATAGCGGCCTCTTTCAGCGCACCCCGGAGCGTGGCAAGGGCGATCACCGCCGGCTGGCCGGGGTATGCCAAGGCCAGCCCGGCAGCACCCAGTTCCGGCTCGCCGGCTGGGGTACGAGGGCACGGCAGGCCGGTGATCCGCTCAAGCTCTGACGCAACGCCGTTTTTCAGATCAGCAGTCAGCCCTCCTGAAAACAACGCAGCTTTGAATCGAGCGAGGCCGGGCGCGGCGGCAAAAAGATCAGCGGCAGCGGTTTCGGCGGCTGCCTGTTTTTCGATCTTGAACGCCTCGACTTCGTTCCGGTCGATCCTCAACCCATTGTGCTGCATCTGCACAAGGCGGGGTACGGCGCTCTCGAAGATCTTGTACGCTTTCCCGCCGGGATGACGATCGACGGCTTCGAGCACGGCTGAAATCGGCGCGGCTGTCGGCAGCCCGAGCAGGATTCGGGCGATCAGGCGGGGCTGGTGGATGTCGCCCAGGCAGTATGCGAGGTGGCCGTCAGACAGCGTTCCGGGCATCCAGTTATGCGGTTTTTGGTAGTCTTTTTCGAGCTTTTCGTTGAGCAGGTGCATTGAAAGCAAGTTCAACCCCAGCCCGCCGTCTGCTTCATCGGCTCGCTTTGCCTTTCCGGCAGCCCGCCGCTCGATCGCGACGCGCAAATCACTTTCGATGCCTTGGCCGACCGGCAAGGTATCGACGATCCGGTGGATGATGTCTGTCTCGATCTGCGGGCGGCAGGCGGTGGTGAGCAGCATCGTGTCGATGATCCTGCCGGG
>JAQTXO010000003.1 GCA_028688765.1 Acidiphilium sp.
CCTCGCCCGCGGAGGTCGTCGTCCTGCGGTTCCTCACCGGCCTTGGCATGGGCGGGGCGACGCCAGTGGTGCTGCGCTCGCCGCGGAATATGCGCCGGGCCGCGCCCGCGGCACCGTGCTCACCGGCGTTCTGTTGGGCCTGCCCCTCGGCGCGGTGCTTGGGGGCATGCTCGCTTCGGCCTGGATGCCGGCAATCGGCTGGCAGGGCATCTATCTCGTAGGGGGCGCGCTGCCGTTGGCGATGTTGCTCGTGTCCCTGGCCGTCCTGCCGGAATCCCCGCAGTTCCTCGTCGCCCGCGGTAAGGCCGGCGACGAGCAAAAGAGTCGCGCGCTGGTGGCGCGCATCATCGCCCGCCAGGTGCCGGCGGAGACGCGCTTCGTGCCGGTAGAGAAGGTAGTGAAGGGCTCCGTAGCAGCGCTGTTCGCTCCGGCCTACCGCACGAACACCGTCGCGGTATGGACCATCTATCTGTTCAACTGGGTCGCCTGGTTCATGCTGCTGTTGTGGCTGCCCACGGCGCTCACCACCGCGGGACTTCCCCCCGCCACCGCCGCCATGGGCACAGTGACGGTGAACACCGCCTTCCTCATCTACGCCATCCCGCTCTCCCTCGCTCTGCCGAAGGTGAACGTGCGGCGCCTGCTCATCGGCATGTTCGCCCTCGGCATCGCCGTCTGCCTCGGCCTCGCGGCGGCGGGCGAGAACTGGACTGCGGTGTTCGTGCTGGTGGCGGTGGCGGGCTTCGGTGTGGGCGGCCAGCAGCTGGCTCTGAACTACCTCATCTCCGGCATCTATCCCACCGAGTTGCGCGCCACCGGCACGGGCTGGGCCATCGGAATCGGCCGTACCGGAGCCATCCTCGGCTCGGCGCTGGGCGGCTTCTTCCTGCAGGTAGGCGGCGTAAGCGGGTACTATCTCGGCATCGCCGTGCCGCTCGCCGCCGCGACACTTGCCGTGGCTCTCATCCGGGCCCGCAGTGAGCCGGAAGGTGCCGCGCGACAGTTAAGAAGAGACCTGCGTTCTTCAACATGAGAATCGCGGGCGTGCTGGCGCGACGAAGAGAGGGAAGTCCAACCTTGTTGCGCCAGGACGCCCGTGCACGCCGGTCTGCGCCAAATTGCGCCGGGTCCCGCCGACGCCCTGGATGAGGGGATGAGGCAGTCGTCGTGCGGATCCTCAAGAATCAGGTTCCATAGCGACGATGCGCCTTCGGCCGGGATCCTGTCCGGAACGAGCTTGGCTCAGGCGACCATAAGGAGACATCCGGAAGCATCTGTCTGATGACATGGCGCGAAAGGACGATGCCGGGCGCGGCGGCTGCCGCGCCAGAAGGAGGTGGCAATGCAGGAACGGGGAGCTACGTATCACGAGGAACATGTTGCCAGGGTTGCAGTGGTGACGGCGGCAAGCTCGGGCATCGGGCTCGGCGCTGCGCGCGCGCTGGCGGCGCGCGGCTGGTCCCTGGTGTTGATGTCGCGCTCCGAGAACATAGTGGCGGCGGCGGCTGAACTAGCCGCGACGGGGCTGCGCGGCGACGTGACAAGCGAAGACGATATGGCGAAGCTGGTCGCAACGGCGCTGGAGCGCCACGGCCGGATCGACGGAGCGGTGATCAACACAGGCCACCCTGCTAAGGGCGAGATCTTGGAGATCGCCGACCAGGACTGGCACAAGGCGATGGAGATTGTGCTCATGCCCACGGTCAGGGCGATGCGGCACCTCGCGCCGGTTTTCGTCCGGCAGAAGTCGGGCGCGGTGGTGGCGGTCTCGAGCTACGCGGCGCGCGAGCCCGAACTGACTTATCCACTGTCGGCGGTTTTCCGAGCTGCGCTGGCAGGCTTTCTCAAGCTCTGCGTTGCGCGCCACGGCGGCGAGGGGTGGCGCATCAACGCGGTGCTTCCCGGCTTCGTGGACAACTATCCTGTCAGCCCCGAGGCGGTGGCGAAGATCCCCATGGGTCGCTATGCGGCGGTCGAGGCCGAACTAGGCGCCACAATCGCTTTCCTGCTCTCGGAGGAGGCGGGATACATTACCGGCCAGGGCCTGCTTGTTGATGGCGGCCTAGTACGGGCGATCTGAGTGCTTGAAGGTTGCTCTATTTCAAAACTCACATCAAGGAGGGCTGTAGAGGGCTATGGAGTAGACATAGTTCTCATCGCTATCCCGCATGGCCCACCGGGGAGGCCCCGCGTGTGCTCCGGGGCAAGGATCAGGTGACGGCCTGGCGGCCGTCGCGTTGACCAGGTGCGCCGCCTTCGGCGTCGCGTTCCCGCTCCCTCCCTCGACCTCCAAGCAGGCCCGGGAAAGGCAGGGGCGTCAAGCGGTAAATATTTTCGCACATTTCTATTGACGGCTATTGACAGTGCATCATGTTTGCATCATAATAGCATCATCGACGCACGAAAGGTGCCCGATAACCCCCCGGGGAGAACGCGGCGGCAACCGCGCCCCGGGGGCCTCAAACCGAGATTGCAGGAGTGGATATGCGCGACTTTCTCAAGAACACGAGCCCGGACAATCCGGTGCTGTTCTATTTCACCAAGGCCGCCGAGCTGGCCGAATTCGAGCGCTTCACCGTCGAATTTCGCAGCATTGCGCGGCCGAACCAGATGCCCGCCCTGTTGGAGGTTTGGAGCGTCATTGCCAAGCGCCGCCGCGAGGATCGGCACGAGATCGTCGCGGACTTCCCGCTTGAGCTTTACGCCGTGATCTTCCGCGACATGGCCGAGGGGCTGACCAAGACCGCCGAGGCCGTGGCCGATCTGGTGTTCGACCTTGACGCGATCGGCTTTGCCGACCCCGACGCCGACGTGAACGGCGGCGATGCCGTCAACCTGTTGAACGAGCATTTGCCGCACCTTCGCACGCTGCGCGCCGACTGACCCACCACAGGCCCGGGACAGCGGCGGCAACCGCTCCCGGGCTTCCGAACCCCCGCAGGAGTGACCCCATGAACGCATACGAGCAGAAGCAAGCCAACCGCCGCGCACGCTACGAGGCCCGCGCCGAGAAGGCCACGCAGGAGAGCGGCCAGACCTACCAGCAGGCCCGCACGATGGCCGAGGCAATCCCGTTCGGACAGCCGATCTTGATCGGCCACCACAGCGAGACGCGGGACCGCAACTATCGCAACCGGATTCACAACACGTTCGGCAAGGCGTTCGAGCTGGCCGACAAGGCGAAGCACTACGAGGAGAAGGCGGCAGCGGTCGGGACCGGCGGCATTTCCAGCGATGACCCCGAGGCCGTGGCGAAGCTGCGCGCCGAGCTGGCCGACATCGAGGCCGCGCAAGAGAAGATGAAGGCCGCTAACCGTGCGATCCGCAAGAACGACCGCGAAGCGCTCGCCGGGCTTGGGTTCACGCCCGAGCAGATCGAGGGGCTGTTCAAGCCGGATTTCTGCGGCCGTGTCGGCTTCCCCGCCTATGCGCTCAGCAACAACAGCGCCAACGCCCGCCGCATCGAAAAGCGCATCAAGGAGCTGGAACGGCTGCAAGATCGCGGCGACGTGGAGCAGCAGGGCAACGGCTACACCTACCGCGAGGACACGACCGAAAACCGCGTCATGTTCGAGTTTCCCGGCAAGCCCGACGCCGACACCCGGGCGCTGTTGAAGCGCCACGCCTTCAAGTGGTCGCCGACCCGGGGCGCATGGGTGCGCCAGCTCACCAACGCCGGCATTTACGCGGGCAAGCAGGTCCGCGCCGCACTGGACGCGGCGGAGGGCTAAGCGATGGGGCAGAAGCGCACCAAAGCCGAGGCCCCGAAGGACGAGCGCGAGCGCACCGCCGCCGCGCTCGCCGCCACCATGCCCGAGGATCGGGCGGGCTTGCTCGACGTGGCCGCGCAGGCCGTGGCCGACATGCACGCCGCCATCATGGCCGCCGACGAGACGGCGGCCGAGGCGGCCGGGGGCCGGTACGAGGCGGCCGTGTGGAAGCTGAACGGCGGGCAGTTTTTCGGGTGCATGGACAGCAGCAACCCCGAGGCCGGGGGCATCCTCGCCGAGGATCATTGCCGCGCCGCGCCGGGCACCGTGCCGATGTGGGGGCAGCGGGGGGAATTCCTCATCACCGTGTCAGGCATCCGCGCCGTGGTGGACGTGCGCGACGGCTACGGCTTGTTCCGCGTCAGCTTGGGGTTTCATGTCGTGGACGTAGACGCGCCGTTCATCAGCGAGACCGGCTTCCGCTCGCATTTCGATACTGCGCAGGCCGGGCACACCGTCGAGGACGTGGCCCGCGCCGCGTTCGCTGCCTACCTCGCCAAGGAGCGCCGCCCGCTCGCGCCGGAATACCGCCAACGCCGCGCCGACGATCCGGCCCGGGCGTGGATCGAGGACCGGCCGGAGCCGAGCCTTGCCGAGCGCGCCTATGCCGAGGCAGACGGGCAGCTCGCTTTCGGGTTCTAAACTGGATTGCGCAATCCACACAAAGGCGCGGCCCCGGCCGCGCCTTTGCCTTGCGCGTTACGCGACCGGCTCGAAAGCGGCTCCGCCGCAATCCTCGCCGCCGCACAGGATCACCAGACCAGGCTTGCCCCACACCTGGGCCGCGCAGTGTCCGCAGCGGTATTTGATCCGGTTCGAGCGGTTGACCGGAACCTCGGGCGGCAGCTCGACCAGGCCCGCCAGGTCCTCGCCGTCGTCGTCGTCCTCGCCGGCTGCGCCGGCATCGCCGCCGCCGACCGCCGGGGAGGGGGGCCGGGGACGCTCAGGAGGGAAGCGATCGAGCCACGAGAGCCGAAATTCCCGCGTCAGCAGCTCCGCGCACGCCACATCGAAGGGGCCGCCGGCCACGATGTAGTGCGTCATGCGCTCGCCGACCTTGCGCCCACCTGGCTCGCCCGTGTCGCTTGGCATCAGGCCCACGGCTTCCATGCGTGCCGCCCATTCCCGGTTGTGGTAGCCGCGACGGCCGGGCTTCCCGTGGTGGAACTGCCACGCATGGACCATTTCATGCACGAGCGTTGACAGGGTTTCGCGGATCGAGCGGATGCCGAAATAGCTTGGATTCATGGCGATTTCGTCGGTTTGCTCGCCGCTGCGGTGGACGAAGCGCTGCGACGAGAAATAGCCGTAGGTCCGCCGTTCACGCTGCAACGTGATGAGGCAATCGCGCAGCTCGCCGCCGAACAGATCGGCGTTGAAGTGCTCGAACGCCTGTTGCAGCTCCGCATAGGCTTCCGGCGTCGGCTGCATCGTCAGTCCCCGGGATTGCCGGCCGCGTCACGCGCCCGCTTGTAGGCGTCCCACGCATCGACCGCGCGGCCGGTGTTCCCGGCCTGTTGCATCCAAAAGCGCCGGGCCACTTCATCCAGCCCGTTCCACCACTCCATGCCGGCGCGTTCGTCGGCTGTCGGTTCGCGTTCCATCGAGCACCCCGCAGGTTTGTGGATTGCACAATCCACAGTGTAGTGGATTGCGCAATCCAGATCGAGAAGCCAAGAAAAGGGCGACCCCGGGGGAGGGGCCGCCCTGCCGTCAGCCGAACAGGCCGTGACTGATCGCGAGCGCCACGAGGACACCGCCAAGGACGCCCGCAGCGAGGCCCACAAGCGCCGCCAGGACGGCAAAGCGCCATGCGGCCTTGTCTACCACCTTCGCGGCGCTCTGCGCCTCTCTGGCGGCTTGCTGGACGCCCTGTAGGGCCGTGCCGGCCCTTTGGTCGAAGGCGGCTAGGAAGCGCTCGCCGGCGGCCGTCACGCCCCCGGCGGCCGTCTCGCCTGCCCCCCGGACCTTGCCCGCCGCCTGATCGGCGACGGCGGGCAGGGAGCCCTTCAACGCTTCCGCGCGGTCCAGCAGCTCGCCCACGTCGCCCAGCAGCTCGGCGATGAGGGCTTCCCGGTGTGTGTTGGGGCCGGCCATGCGTTGCCCCGCCTATCGCGCCGTGATCGCGGCGAACACCGCGTCAAGGTTCGCCTGCGCCGATCCGGCCAACCGGCGCATGGAAATTCGCGCCGCCGCATCGGCCTTCTCGTCCTGCGACTTGGCCTCGCGGAGCTTGGCCTTGTAGTCCGTCGCATCGGCGAGCAGGTCGGGGATCGACGTGTTGAACTGCCGCAGGCGTTGATACAGCTCGGAATAGTGGATTGCCGCCTTCGGCCGCAGGGTGAACGCCTTGGTATCCTCATGGAAGGCGAACAGCGGATAGAACGCATCCTCGACCGTCTCATCGGTTTCCAGGCGGTTGAACACCACCCGGACCTTTTTCGCCGGCACGCCCATCGTGGACAGGGTTTGAATGGTGGCGATCGTATCCTTGATCTGCTTGCTTTCCTTGACCGCCGGAACGACGAAGAAATCGACATCCTCATGCGAGCCTTGATACTGCCGCATGAGCTTGACGAAATCCTCGACATTGGACGAGCCAACGTCGATCACCGCCGCGTCGATCATGAGCAGTTGTTCTTGCAGCGCGCCGAACTGCTTGCCGCGCACCGTATCGCCGTCGCCTTCATCGGCATTGATCGACTCGACCGACACCAAATCGGCATCCTTGATGCGCGGCAGCAGCAGGTGCTTTGCCACCGTGGACTTGCCGACGTTACCCGAGAAATTGATCACAGCTACTTTCATCGTTTGCCACTCCTGTTCTTGCCTAAGAGATTCGGCCGGCGGGCCAGATACTTTTCGCCGAGGGCGTCGCGGTTTTCCGCTTTCAGCAACGCCTCGAATTGGTCATCCGACGCCGGGGCCGGGGTTTCAGCTTCGCCGATTGTTTCACCCGCCGGATTGCCGTCCGGCCGGTGAAACGAACGCTCCGGCGGAGCTGTTCTTGCGTCCGCCCCGTGCTTTCGCCGGTAGCGGTACAAGTACGAGCGGAAGGTGTTGAGGTTGACCGAGAGCCCGGCCGCTTCGAGGGCTTCAATGATTTCCTCATGCCTCACCCCATCCCGCACCTTGCGGTCTATGTCTGGCATGACCGCCCGCAGCTTCGCGGCTACCGTGCTGCCGCTCAGCGAGTCGATCCGTGCTTTCAGATCGTCAGTCACATCCTCGCCCCTCCGTTTGCATCATCAGTGCATCAAGTGTGCATCATGGTTGCCTAACGGTCAAGCGATTCCCGCACGACTATCGCACGATTCCGATCGGCTGTCGCCGATCTGATGCAGTGACGACCCTCCTTAAGGTCGGCGTCGTGCTGGTTGAGATGCTTTCGCCTTAAGAGAAAGGTCGGTATATCCTTAACCGTGGGCGATACACCATACGCACCCTGTCGGGTGGTATAAGCCGTTGTTTTACAACGGCTTTTCGGAAATCGCCCACGGTTGCGCGTAGTGTGTTGCCACTACCGAATTGCGCAAACGCCTTGTAAATACTAGGATATTGACACTACGGACAACACTACGAGGGCATCATGGCATTGGCTGACCCGATCCAGCTCCGATTGAGCGAGCACAAGAAGGCCGAATACGAGGACGAGGCCGCGCGCCGGGGCATGGGCCTTGTGCCCTACCTCCGGCAGCGTTTGGAGCAGGGCGACCAGGTGGCCGAGCAGCTTGCCGAGCTGCGCACACTCATCGAGGACGGCTTTGCCCGGCTGGACGCGGGCGAAGCCGGCGGCCGTGCCGCCGGCTTCGCGTCCCCGGGCATCGACCCGGGCATGTTGATCGAGGCCGTGCTGTTGCTGCGAAGCGTGGTCGGGGAGAGCAAATTAGGCGTCGTGCATGGCGAGTTGCGCCGGCAGGGCATTGCCGTTTGGACAGGCGAGAAAGGAGCACGGAAATGAACGAGATCGAGCGGCGGCAATTATCAGCCGGCATCCTGATTTTATTGCCCGTGATGGCGTGGCTTGCCGTCGCCAATAAGACCGAGCATTTGCCGCCTGGGCACAAAATCCGAGCGCTCTATCAGCTCGCCATCGAGACACCCCACAAGCCGTATCTGATCCTCGCTTTGGTCGGTGGATTGGCGCTTGGAATCCTTTGCGTTTGGCTACTGGCACAGGTTGGAAAATCCGACTTTGCGGGGGCACCATTCCGGCGATTTTTGCGCGGGACGCGCATCGTTTCGCCCGATCGACTGAAAAAGGAAACCACCGACAAGAAGAAGCGCGAGCAGGTGACGATCGCGGAGATACCTTTACCCGTCGAGGTTGAAAATTTGCACCTTTTGATTGGCGGCGGAACGGGCGCGGGCAAGTCCACCATTTTCCGCGAAATTGCCCTTGGTGCGGCCAAGCGGGGCGACCGCATGGTGTGCCTCGATCCGAACGGCGACATGCTCTCGAAATTCTGGCGCGAGGGGGACGTGATTCTGAACCCCTATGACGAGCGCACCGAGGGATGGAGTTTCTTCAACGAGATTCGCGCCGACTACGATTTCCACCGCTACGCGCTGTCGATCGTGCCGCGCGGGCAGACGGCCGAGGCCGAGGAATGGGCCAGCTACGGCCGCCTGTTGTTGCGCGAGACGGCGCGCAAGCTGGCCTTGATGGGCCAGCCGAGCGTCCGCGAGCTGTTCCGCTGGACCACGATTGCACCGCCCGAGGAATTGCAGGAATTCCTCGCCGGCACCCTGGCCGAATCCCTGTTCGTTGGATCGTCCGAGGCGACCCGGGCGATGTCGTCGGCCCGGTTCGTCCTGTCCGATAAGCTGCCCGAGCACGTCACCATGCCGAAGGGCGGCTTTTCGCTGCGCGCCTGGCTCGAAAACCCCAAGGCCGGCAATCTCTGGATCACTTGGCGCGAGGACATGGCCGCCGCGCTCCGGCCGCTGATTTCCGCATGGGTGGACGCGCTGTTCGTGTCGATCCTGTCGATGCCGGAAGACC
This sequence comes from Acidiphilium sp., assembly GCA_028688765.1. Taxonomy (GTDB): domain Bacteria; phylum Pseudomonadota; class Alphaproteobacteria; order Acetobacterales; family Acetobacteraceae; genus Acidiphilium; species Acidiphilium acidophilum. The sequence goes on from JAQTXO010000003.1 coordinate 8,776, forward strand.
CGAACCGCCGGCTATGGGCGTTCATTGACGAGCTGGCATCGCTTGAGAAGCTGGCGACACTGGAAGACGCCTTGACCAAGGGCCGCAAGCACGGGCTGCGCGTCGTCGCCGGCCTGCAATCGACCTCGCAGCTTGACGACATCTACGGCCGGGACGCGGCCCAGACGTTGCGGAGCTGCTTTTCCTCGCTCGCGGTGCTGCGCATCGCCAAGACCGATCCGGCCACCGCCGAGGATTTCAGCAAGGCCCTCGGCGAGCACGAGGTTGAGCGCGACCGCGAGAGCCGCAATGTCGGGATGCGCAACAGCAGCTCCGGCAAGCAGACCGTGCATGAAAAAGAGCGCGTCGTCGCACCGTCCGAGCTGACCGCCTTGCCGGACCTGGCCGGCTATCTGGCGATCGTCGGCGATCGTCCGATTGCGAAATTCCGCACGGAATATCGCCGCTTCAAGAACCGCCACCCCGGCTTTGTCGAGCGGCAGGCGGCCGGCCTGGGGGGCTAAGTCATGCTCAGCATGAAGGTGCTCACCCGGCAGGACATCGGCCGTGCCGCCTCGTATTACGAGGACGGCGCGGACGACTACTACGCCAAGGAAGGCGAGGCGAAGGAATGGCAGGGAGCTGGCGCGGCCGAGCTTGGCCTGGCCGGCGAGATTGATTCCGAGCGGTTCAAGGAGCTGCTGGCCGGCCAGATCGGCCCGGGCGTGCGCGTGAGCCGGGGATCGACGCGGGGCGATGCGAAAGAGCGCATCGGCATCGACCTGACATTCAGCGCGCCCAAAAGCGTATCCATCCAGGCGCTTGTTGCCGGCGATGCCCGCGTGATCGCGGCGCACGACAAGGCCGTCACCGCGGCCGTTCGCGCGGCCGAGGAAAGGGCGCTTGCCCGCCGCAAGGTCGGCGGCAAGGCCCAGGTGGAGCGATCGGGCAATCTGATCGTCGGCAAGTTCCGTCACGAGACGAGCCGCGAGCGCGATCCGCAGCTCCACACCCATGCCGTCGTGATGAACCTCACCAGGCGCAGCGATGGCGAGTGGCGGGCGCTGAAAAACGACGAGATCGTCAAATCGCTCCGCCACCTTGGCGCGGTCTACCGCGCCGAGCTGGCCGCCGAGCTGCAAAAGCAGGGGTTCGAGCTGCGCCACGAGCGCGCCGGCACGTTCGAGCTGGCCCACATCAGCCGCGACCAGCTCGCGGAATTCAGCCAGCGCGCCAAACAGATCGAGGAACGCCTTGCCGCGCAGGGGTTGAGCCGCGACCAGGCCAGCACCGCGCAGAAGCAACAGGCGACCATGCAGACGCGCGCCCGGAAGGGCGTCATTGATCGAGACGCGGTGTTCAACGAGTGGCAGGAGCGCGCCCGCGAGCTTGGCATCGACTTCGACCGCCGCGAATGGGCCGGGCGCGAGCGGGGCAGGGCGGAGGTTTCGCGCGACGGCCCGGCTCCCGAGGCCGTGTCGGCCGAGGAAGCCGCCCGCCGGGCCGTGCGCTACGCCGTCAACCACCTGACCGAGCGGCAGGCGGTGATGGGCGAGCGCGAGCTGATCGACGTGGCGATGCAGCACGGCGTCGGCAGTGTGCAGCTCCGCGACGTGGAAGCCGAAGTGAAACGCCAGACCGAGGGCGGTTTCCTGATCCGCGAGGCTCCGGTCTACCGGCCCGCGAGCGAGGCCGGCAATGACGCCGATCTCAGCCGCAAGGCATGGATCGACGTGCTCACCGGCAAAGGCATGACACGGGACGCCGCGCGCGAGCGCGTCGATCGCGCGATCCGCGACGGTGGTTTGATGGCCGTTGATGGCCGCTACACGACACAGACCGCGCTAGAGCGGGAGAAGCGCATCTTGCAGATTGAGCGTGACGGGCGGGGCAATGTGGCCCCTGTCGTCGCGGCCGAGGCGGCCCGGGAACGGCTTGCCGACACGAATCTCAACGCCGGCCAGCGCGAAGCGGCCGAACTGATGGCAACGACGACCAACCGCGTTATTGGCGTCCAGGGCTTCGCCGGCACCGGCAAGAGCCACATGCTCGACACCGCCAAGGCGCTGATCGAGGACAACGGCTACCGGGTGCGGGCGCTTGCGCCCTACGGCAGCCAGGTCAAGGCGCTGCGCGAGCTTGGCGTCCCGGCCAACACGCTCGCGTCATTCCTGCGCGGCAAGGAGAAAGACCTTGATGCGCGCACGGTGCTTGTGATCGACGAGGCGGGTGTTGTGCCAACCCGGTTGATGGAACAGACGCTCAAGCTGGCCGAGGCGGCCGGCGCGCGCGTGGTGCTCCTGGGCGACACCGCGCAGACGAAGGCGATCGAGGCCGGGCGACCGTTCGACCAGTTGCAGGCCGCCGGCATGGCGACGGCGCGCATGGAGGACATCCAGCGCCAACGCGACCCGGCGCTGAAAGCGGCCGTGGAGCTGGCCGCGCGCGGCCAGGCGGGAGGCTCGCTTGGCAAGATCGCGGCCGTGATGGAGATCCGCGACGACGCGGAACGGCGCAACGAGCTGGTGCGGGATTTCATGGCGCTGCCGGCGGACGATCGGGACAAGACGCTGATCGTGACCGGACTCAACGAGGCGCGGCGCGACATCAATGCCCGCGTGCGCGAGGCGATCGGCACCGCCGGGCAGGGCAGGGAGTTCGATACGCTGATCCGCCGCGACACGACGCAGGCGGAGCGCCGGTTCAGCAAGAACTACCGCATCGGCGACGTGATCCAGCCGGAGAAGAACTACAAAACCGGCTTGCAGCGCGGCGAGCTATACCGCGTGACCGACACCGGGCCGGGCAACCGGCTGACCGTGGCGGCCGACGACGGCCGGCAAATCACGTTCTCGCCCATGACGCACACCAAGCTATCGGTCTACCAGCCGGAGCGGGCCGAGCTGGCCAAGGGCGACATCGTGCGGATCACCCGCAACGACAAGACGCTCGACCTCGCCACGGGCGAGCGTATGCGCGTCGCTGCCGTCGAAGCGGGCAAGGTGACGCTGGAAGCCGGCGGCCGGCGGGTGGAGCTGCCGGCCGAAAAGCCGCTGCACCTTGACCACGCCTACGCGACCACCGTTCACAGCGCCCAGGGCCTCACATCCGACCGGGTGCTGATCGAGGCACAGACGAACAGCCGCACGACGGCAAAGGATGTCTACTACGTCGCGATTTCCCGCGCGCGGCATGAGGCGCGCATCTACACCAACGATCGCGCCAAGCTGCCCAAGGCGATCGAGCGCGAGAACCGCAAGCACGCCGCCCTTGACCTGGCCCGCGAACGGGAACGGCAGCGCCAGACCGGCCGGCAGGATCGCGGGCGGGAGCAAGGCCGCGACCAGGCCGAGCGGGACCGGCAGACCCGCAAGCGGGACGAACGGCAGCACGGCCGCGCGTAGCGGCCGTGTAGCGCCTCGGAAGGGCAGGGGAGGCGGAAGGGGAGGGGAGAGGCCCCGGCAGGCCCTACGGGCCGCCTAGAGCGTCTTGACGACGACATCGCCGTCGCCGTCACGGTCGAAGAGCACCAATTCGCGGCGACCGTCCGGGTGCTCTTTGATGAGCAACCCCGGCGGGGTGTCATCCTTGACGTAGTAGATCGGGAATCCCGCCTCTAGGTGTTCCTTGGCGGCGGCTCCATCGTCGTGCATCACCGCCTGCATAAATTCCCGCCAAAGCGGATCATCCTCATCATCCTCGCCGCTTTCTTCCGCGTCGGGGGCACGCCAAAACTCGTCGTCTTCCTCTGATCCCGAGACGGGGCCGGGCGGCTTCACGTCAATACCCCTTCCCCGGGGTGTTATCGACCTTGCCCGAGTAGAACTTTGAATCGAAGGAAGACGACTTCGCAGCCGCCGCCGCAGCGGAAGGCCGGGCCGCTTGTGGCGACGGCTTGCGATCGACAACGACGACGGCCACCACCACCACGACGAGGACAAGAACAATGCCGGCGATCAACTTGGTCTGAGTCATTAGGTGCGGTCCTTTCAAGGTTTGCCGGGTTGTCCCGGGAATACGCGCTCATAGGCAGCGATCCAATTCTGCGCGATTGCGCCGCGCGCCTGGGCGAGCGTGATCCGGTGCTTGCACACCATTTCGCGCAGTGCGTTTTCCAGCCGATCCTTGGTGAAGCTGCCCCACCCGCCGGCCACGTCATGCGGCTCCGGCCAAAGGTTATGCGGGTCGGTCGGCGAGCCGCCCAGCTCCAACGAGATCAAGTGATCTTCCTCGTAGTGGCCGAGCCGGCGATCGGCATAGCCATACTCGCGAATCTGCTCCCGCTTGAGCTGTTCGGTGTATGCCTCCGGCGGCCGGATCGTCCGCGTCCAGCCGCGCACGCAAATCGTGCTGTCGATGTTGGCTTGCGTCACGTTCGGGTTGAGCGCGCCCGGCGTCAGGCGGGCGTTGGGCAAGCCGGCGATCGGCGCGACCGGCATGTCGGCCGCCGGCACGGCCGCCGCCTTCTCTGGCTTTTGCAGGGCGGCCGTGGTGATCTGCGGATGGTCCGCGAGATAGGTTCCGACCGAACCGAGGACCAGGCCGAGGACCAGGCCGAGGACGAACCGCGTCATGCCATCTTCCCCCGCTTGAAAATCGGGTCATAGAAGACCTGCAAAACCTGCCGGTTTCGCATGAACAGCACCACGTCGATCGTCGTGTAGAGCACGTGCTTGATCGTCTCCATTTCCAGCGTGCGGCCGACATCCGAATTCTTGATAAGCGTGCCGATCCGGTCGAAAGCCTCGATCGAGCCGTTGGCGTGCGTCGTGGTGATGCCGCCGCCGTGGTCGGTGTTCAACGAATTGGTGTATTCCCAGGCTTCCGAGCCGCGCAGCTCCGCGAGGAAAATGCGCTCCGGCGTGATCCGCATACAGGCGGCGATGCCGGCGAGCGCCGAGATACGGCCGGCGCCCTCACCGTAGAACAGGTGCGTCACTTCCTTGTGGTTCGGCAAGAACAGCTCATGCACGTCCTCGATCGTCGCAATGTGCTCATCCGCCGGCACGACCTCGATCAACGAGCGCGTCAGCGTCGTCTTGCCCGAGCCCGTTTTGCCGGCGATGACGATGTTGCGCTTGAGCAGCACGGCGCGGGTCAGGAACTCCCGCCACCGGCCGGAGCGCTTGAGATCGAGCAATTCCAGCTCGAACGGTTCGAGCCGCTGGAAATCGGCCCGGGCGGCCTCTTGCTTCGCTTCGGCGACCGTGGGCCGGTTGAACGACACATCCGCCGCCTTGGCGAACGCGCCCTCGCTGTCGAGCTGTTCCAGCGACTTCACCACGGCCGCGTGCTTGCGGATGACGAGCAACAGGGTGTCGTCAATGATGGCCGGCGGTTGCAAGATCGTGGCCCGCTCGCCGCCGGGCAGCGTGAGGTAGTTCACGCTGCGCACCGGCAGGCCCGCATAGGTAATCATCGCCCGGGCCAGGGCCTTGATGTATTGGAACGTCAGCGCGGCAACGGCGTGATAGCCTTTTTCGCCGAACGCTACCGTCACCACCTGGCCCGGGCGCACTCGAAGCTCTGTCACCGCTGGATCATCGAGATACACCGCCAGCGGGCGCATGAGCTGTTCGATCGTCTCCGTCGCGCGGACGGTCCCGTTACTTGAGGCTGTAGACACTGCTGAAATCCAGATCACGCGCGACGAAGATGCTCACTCGGTCGCCTTGGTTCTTGTAGAGCGTCGGCGGGATGTTGATCGTGTTGCGCAACGCCTCCGTCGCCATTTCGTTTGTCGTGTTCTGCGTGTTGCCGAGCGTCACGACAGTATTTTGACCGCGCTGCGCCGCCGCGATGGCCGACTGGCCCACGTCGCCGATGATCGACAACATGATGGCCCCGCCGAAGCGCTGCCAGAAATGCGTATCGACATAGCCCGGCTCGCCAGCGGCCCCGAGCGGTCCCGTGCCCGGGCTGTCGAGATCAATCACGACGCCTTCGGGCGTCTCGATCCGCTGCCATGCCACGAAGACGCGCTTTTGGCCCTGCACGATGCCCTGCTGATAGCTGCCGGTGATCTTCGATCCGGCGTCGATCAACACGACATGGCCGTTCGCCGAATAGGTGTCGCTTGTCGTGTAGCACGTCACCATTCCGAGCTGATCGGTGACGAGCTTCGATTGCTGGCCGCAGTCGATCATCGTGCCCCGGGTAATGAGGAAGTTGCGATCCGCGAGCATCGAGGCCGAGGCCGGCCGCAGCTTGAGCGGTTGGAGCTGGCGTTCCAGCGGCGACGTGCCCGCCGGCCCGCCGGCCCCGGCCGGCGCAGTGGCCGCCCCACCCGCACCCTGCATCCCGCCGGTTTCACTGCCGGTGAAGCCACCGCCAAGGCGCTGCTGCGCCAACAGCTCTGCCGGCGTCGGTTTCTTCGGGCCGGTGTTCTCAGCCGTCGTGTTGACCGGAGGCGTGACAGGAGCCGGGACGCTTGCCGCCGAGGCCGGCGCGGCCGGCGTTTCAGCCGCCGGGACATAGGGCTTGAACGGCGGCAGCGTGTTGGCGATCATCGGTGCTGGCCCGTTCGCCTGGGCCTTTTCTGCGTGGCTATGCTGCCATGCTTCCCACGTCAGCACGCCGCCAATCACGGCCGCCACAACGAGCACCACGATCATGAACAGCCGCACCCCGGGCGTGCGCCGCGTCGTGCCCGCCTCGTCGCTCATCGCACCGCGCGCGCCGGCCACTTCCTCGGCCACGTCGATTTCTTTGTCGTTGCGCTTGCCGCTCATTGCTCGCCCCCCTTGATGACGCGATGAACAACCGGCGAGGACGTTCCCGTGCTGTTGGGCGTTCCGATCGGGTTGTAGTGCTGGTTGATGATGCCCACGACTTCATCGCCGAGGCGGAGCACGAAGCGGCGCGCAATGCGTTCGGCCACGATGACATGCTGCCCCCCGTCGTCGGGCAGCATGTAGCGGTTCACGAGGGTTTCCTTGCCGTCCGAGCCGATGACGTAGACGTTCGGCAGTTCGGCATTGGGGGCAAGTTTGAAGTAGGTGAACCGGCCGTCATCCCACACGTTCACAGGCTCGATGCCCTCATCCTTGGGCGTCGCGCTCATGGCGTAGTCGAGATTGTGGTAGCCGCCGTGAACGTCGAACCGGCTGGCGAGCGATGCCTTTTCGGCCGCCGCCGCCCGTTCGCGGGCGATTTCGCGCGGATAGTCGAATTGCACCTGCAAGGTGGCCTGCCGCATCGTCCAGGGCGTCTTGATGTCGTGGACGATGACCTGCCCGTTCGGCCCCTTGGTGTCGTAGTTGCCGACGTAGTGCAGGATGAAGTTGTAGCTATGCTTGTCGGTGACGATGACGAGGTTGGTATCGCTGTTCGCCGCCTTCGCCTTGATGAAATAGTTGTTGCCGACATGGGCGAAGTCCCACCCGTTCGGATCACCGAAAGCGTGGGTGACGTAGGTTTCGCCAGGGGCAACGATGATGTGCGTTGCGATGCCGATCACGGCATCGAGGCGCACCACATTGTTCGGATCGTAGTTGACATGCTTGATCCGAAAATCCTCCGGCGAGGCGGCCGGGTTTTGCTCCGCAAAGGCCGGCGCGGCGACGATGCAGGAGCAGCCGAGGGCAAGAACGAGGACGAGCGTTTTCATGGTCGGCCCCCTCAGTTCTGCGAACCAAGCTCGGGGTCCAGCCGATAGCTGGTGACTTGGAATCCGAGCGGGTTGATGAGCCGGTCGCGGGGCTTCATCGGCGAATCGACGTAGCGATAGGCGATGGTCGCGATCCAGTGCTTGACGGTATCGGGCTGGCCGTTGCGCCAATGCAGCGTCGTGGTGAAGCGCGCTGTTGCCGTGCTGGTCGAGGGATCGACCAGCGGCGGGGCTTCCAGCGTCACCGTGATCCGCGCCTTGTTCGCGAGCGTCTTGTCCCGGGCGTTGTCGCCTTGGAAAATCTTTTCGTAGTCCGCCGCCACATCGGGCGCGCTCATCAGGCCGGTAGCGTCATAGTCGGCTTGGATTGTCTGCCAGTCGTAGCTTTCCCGGTGGATCACGTATTGCGCTACCCAATACTGATCCGTGATCTCGCCGTAGCTTTCCTTGTGCTCTTTCATCACCGAGACAACGCCAACCTCGCCGGTCGATTTGTCCACGCTGAGGATGAACGGCGGCACGGGCTGGCTGCTTTCCTTGATCTGGACCGCGAGGACCGCCAGACAGAAGAACGCGCCGAGCGTTGCCCCGCCGGCCACCAGCCAGGCATTGCGCCGGGACCGCAGCACTTCGCGCAAATAGCTCCGTTCGAGGCCGCGCGACTCTTCGAGATAGCTTTGCACGTCCTCGGACTTGACGCCCTGCGTCCCCCGGAATCGGTCTAATAGGCTCATCACTTTGCTACTCCGTTTTGCACTTCCGGCGGGATCGTGCGGTTGATGGGAACGTGCTGCGACCAGTCCGGCATACGCGGCTTGACCGGGCCGGTAGCGCAGCCCGCGAGCGACGCGCAGAGGACAGCAAAAAGGAGAAGTTTGACCATGTGATAGCCCCTTGGTTATCGGCGAGGACAGCTTAGCAATTAGCCATCGTTTTTGCAATTTTGAAGTAAAAAGGCGGCAGACGTCAAGCGCCCGCCGCCCGAAAAAGCCGGAGGGATGAAGGAGAGCTAGTTAGGCCGCAGTGCGGCCCGATCCACGGAAGCGGCCCACGGCGCTGCCGATGCCCCGGCCGATGGCCTTGCCGGCCCCGAGCGCCCCGCCCGAGCGGGCGTGCGTGACCTGGCCGCCCTGGACGCTGCTATGGCGCGTCCCGAGCGCCGCGTTGCTCGCCGACGAGCCGATACCGCCCGCGATCCGCAGCTCTTGCCAGAGGCCGATACCAACACCGCTTGCGAGGCCGGCCGCGATCGAGGGCAGTTGGAGAACTATGAGAATGCAGGCAATGGCGAGGATGACGCACCCGCCGAGCGTGCCGGCGAAACTCAGCGTGCCGTCGAAAGCGACGTTCGACATGTAGCCGCTAAAGATATTCATCATCAGGCCGAAGACGCTGGACACCAGCAGCACCAGCAGCCCGTAGGTCAACACCTGGGCGCACCATGCCTCGAAAAAACGGGCCGTGCTCTTGAACAACAGGGCGAGGATGAACAACGGCCCGAGCCCGGCCAGGAGCGCCAGGGCGACCTTTGCGAGCAGGATGAACGCCCCGCCGATCGCCGTTAGGAGTGCCGTGGCAAGCACGCAGATCACGCCGAACATGACGAAGGCGAAGGCCGATCCGGGGTGGAAGATCGACGCCTTGTTGAACGCATCCTCGGCTTTCTGGAAGCCCTCGCCGGCCGCCTTGTCCACCAGATCGGCCGCCGCGTTGCCTTGGGCCTGCCCTGCGTTCGCGCTCGCCGGCAGTAGCGCCGTGGCGAACTCATTTGGCGTGTTCTGGATCGCGCTCGCGATTTGCGACTGATAGAGGCCGCCGGCCGACGCGATCGACACGATGATGCCGATCTTGAGGCACTTGAAGAAAAAATCCTTGAGCGAGTCATCGACCACCCCACGGGCGACGAGCAGGCCGTAGAGGATGAAAGCCACCGTGAGGCCGGCCGTGATGACCGGCAGCGCATCGCTGATGACGTTGCCCGAAATCGTGGAAACGAACGACGATGTAGCGCTGTCGATCCTCGCAAATAGTTGTTGGAACAGAGTGAAATTCATCCTAACGCCCTCCAGCAGTCACGCCGTTACAAACTCGGCACCTTCCCATTCTTGGGGTCCAACATCAGATCGGCCGCCGCCTTCTTCGCGTTCACGCAGTTGGGCGTGTATTGCAGCTCGCCGGGATCGGCGGCGCATTGCTTGAGCTTGGCAATGCGCTCCGTGTTGTGGGCCTTGTACCAGTCCACGCTATGCGTGTTCTTGCAGCCCGCGAGACTTGCGCACGCGACCAGGGCGGCGACCATAGGCAGAGCCTTCATCGTTAGCCCCCTGGGATCGACGGAACCGCCGTGTTGTTCGGGCTGAGGATGCGCTGTTCCAGGGCCGTCTTTTCCGCGTCGATTTGCCCCTGTTGCGCCCGTTGGAGCATCGACATCAGTTGCACCTTGGTTTGTTCGTTCTGGATGGCCGCCTGCTCTCCTTGGATGCGCGCTTGCAGGTCCATGATCTGCTTCGGGCTTGTCTCATTGTCGATCTGGTCGGTGAGGCCCTGTAGATCGTTCAGGCGCTGGATGGTGCTCTGATAAGCGTTCTCGCCCATCGCCTTGTCATAGGCCGCCACCTGGGCCTGTTGCTGCACGATGTTCGACTGCGCTTGATCCGTCGTGCCAGTCTGCACGCTCTGTTCTTCGGAGAGGATGCTTTGCACCGAGCCGGTGATGCCCGAGTAGCCGCCATTCGCCACAGAGTCGTAGACGTTTTGCCAGTTCGACGGCAGCATGTTGGCGAGCTGCGGGTTGCGGAACAGGTTGCCGATGCCGCTCGACCCATTCAGCGAGTTGTAGGTCTGTTGGAGCTGCTGGACCTGCGCCTCGGCCTGCTGGATTTCTTGCGTGAACTTGGCGATGTCCTCGGCGTGCCAGATCACCCCGGGCACGTTCGATGTGACCGTGACCGGGATTTGCGCGAAAGCGGCCGGCGGGACAAACCCGCCAGCCGCCACCAGGGCCGCAACCGCTGCGACCGATTTGAGCTTGATCCTCATTGGTTCTGTTCTCCCATTGCAAGACGAGCCTGCCGTAGAAACTCCGGCACCCACTCCGCCGGATCATTGCCACGGGCCGCAACGACCGCCTCGGCAATGTCGGCATTGTCGGGCGTTCCAGATAGGACGAGCAGTTCGTCATCGAACCCCGCGAGATTCAGGGTTGCGATGGCCGATTGCTCGCCCTGCTTGACGAGAAACCGCCGCGACCCTTGCGGGATCGCTTTCAGCCTCTCGAATTCGGGCTTGGTCACAAGGCCCGCGCCGATATAGTCATCGGCCGACGCACGCGGGTTTTCGAGCAGGAGCAGCGTCGCGACCTGTTGCACGATGGTCTTGGCGATGCCGCTATCCAAAGCGTCACCAGGCTCTTGCGTGGAGAACACGCACAGCCCGTTTTGCTTACGGATGGTCTTGAGCTTGTTCTTGACGAAATCCTCGAACTGCGGGTCATCGAGGATCTTCCAAAACTCCTCGAAGATATACATGAACCGGCGGCCGTCGATCATGCTTTCCGTGCGGTAGAGCAGATACATGATCGTCGGGGTGCGCGTGGCCGGGTTGTCGAGGAAGTCGGTCACGTCAAAGCCGTAGAGCCGGTGCGTAGTCAGGTCCAGCTCATCGGTCGGGTTGTCGAACAGCCACCCGTATTCGCCGCCCTCGCACCACTTCTCAAGCCGCGCGTGGACGGTCGGGCGGGCGTCGTGATCGTCGCTTATCGGGTTCGGCAGCGATTGCAGGAGCATTCCGAGACGGCGCAGCGGCTTGTCGATGTGCGTCATGACCGTATCGAGAGCTTGGTCAATCTCGCGCTCATCGTTGTGCGTAATCGGATCGCCGGAGCTGGCGACGAGCTGCTTGACCAGGCCCTTGAGGAACAGCAGGTTCGCCTTGGTCGGCTCCAACTGCAAAGGGTTGAAGCCCGACGCCTCGCCGTTGCGCAGCGGCAGATACTTGCCGCCCATCGCCATCACCGCGATCTGCATGCCCCGGTCCTTGTCGAAGACGACGGCCGTAGGCTTGAACTTCTGCGCCTGGGCGAGCAGGAAACCGAGCGTCGTTGTCTTGCCCGCGCTCGATTGCCCAAGGATCAACGTATGGCCGAGCAGGCGCTTGTCGTAGGCATCCTCATCCAGCCCGGAGACGTGGAAATTCAGGTAGAGCGGCGTCCCCGAGAGTGTCTTGAGGATCGTCACAGCCGGCCCCCAAGGGTTGCCGGCGGGCTTGCCCGACAGGAAGTTGTGGAACGAGCTGAACGACAGGAAGTTCAGCGAGGTAATCGGCATCGGCCGGGGCCGCCACTTCCAGTTCGCCGGGAGCTGCGCCCAAAAGCCCGCCTCGAGCGCCAGGTCCACCGCGTTAGGCACCACGCCGCTATCGAGCAGCGCGCCCTTGGCCTTGCTAAGGAAGTTGCGCACGTCGGCCGCCTGATCGCCGTAGACCATCAGTGTCGTGTGGTGCTCGCCCATGACGAAGCGCCGCGACACCAGCTCATCGAGCGCGATGTCGATTTCCTCGATCTGCGACACGGCCACGTCGTCGGCGTCAATGAGCTGCGCCTTGTGGCGTTGCAGGAAGCCCCTGGCCGCGTGCAGCGAGAGGCACGAGAACGATTGCGTCAGCACGAACTCGTAGTCGCTTTCGAGAAGGACGTTGAGCTGTCCCGGCTCCGTCGCGTCGTCAAAATCCTTGATTTCCAGCATCCCGAAGAAGCGGCTGCGGTCTAAAAGCCGTTGCTCCCCGACCTCGCCCCACTTGCTGAAAATCGGCCGGTTCTGCGGCAGATATTCGTTGATCTTGTCGCGGCACACCGGGACCGGCATGTGCTCGCCGTTCACCAGCACGCCGAGCCATTCCAGGGCCGATGAGTAGGCGTGCCCGTCCCGCTCATAGATGCCTAGCAGCTCGCCGCCGTAGCGCCGCTTGAGCGCCGTGGCGAGCTGCCGGTTGATGTCGTCCAGGGTCTTTATGGCCTCTTTCTGGCGGGCCTGTTTCTGCCCCTGCGAAAGCCGCTCGCGCTTGGCGAAGAACGCCAGCACATCGTCCGACGCCTCGCGGTAGACGACACTCAAATAGAGATCGTTCACCATCAGGTTGTAGTCGGAAAAGGACTCCCGGTATTTCTCATTGAGGCCCTGGCAAAACGGGTTCTCGAATTCCGCCTCGGGATACTCCACCACCCGCCTGCGGTGGACGTGCGCCCAAAAGGAAATGTTCGCGTTGCCGACGCCCCGGATGAAGTTGTTGAGATCGCGGACCCACTGGAAAACGTCTTCCATGTCCGCGCACTCGTGCGAGCGGCCCGTGAGCTTCCAGATCGTCACGTAATCCGCGTTCTCGGTCGAAATGACGTGCTCCGTGACATGGTGCGAATACGGCACGTATTCGCCCATCCCAATCTCGGATTCCATCACCTTCAAAGCTGCGCTTGCGCCCTTCATTTCCTACGCCTCCGATGACGCCGATAGTCAACCGGCGCGTATGTCGATCCGCCCCAAAAACTGCCGTTCCTGTTGCGGAATTTGGTTTCGATCCACAGCCACCAGATCGAGAAGGCCCTGTCGTCGTGCTTGGTGATAAGCCGCATGATGACGACGACGGGGATCACAAGCGCCCAACACCAAAGGCTGATCCACATGGCAATGATGGCGACACCGCTGACCGCGAAAAGCAGCGGCATCGTGGGCACGCCGAAGAAGGTCGGCACCCGCGTCGCCCCTTTGAACAGGGGGAACGGCCTCAGATCGTCGCCGGCCATCCGCGCACCCCGTCAGGTGAGGATCATCGACACGATCTCGCTGGCCGAGCCAACGATCAGGATGCCGATGAACCAGTGAACGAAGGTGTCCTTGTGCATCATGCGCATGGCGTAGAGCAGGCCGCAGAGCATCAGGGCCACCGTCGCGGCGATCGGGATGATCGTCGTCAGGTCCGACTTGAACGTGTTGAGAACGCTAGTCGCCTGGTCGAGGCCGGCGGCAAAAGCCGGCGTGGCCGCCAGCAGGGACAGCGCCAGCACGAGGCCGATATTCCCGGCCGAATACATCGCCTTGGAGGCGTATTTAGTCTTCATCTTCACTTTCCTCGTCTAGGAGAACAAAAGAACCTTCAGAAACGCCGTAGCGATCATGAAGCCATTGGAGAAGATTTCGCGGGTCAGACCATGTTCTCACCTTTCCCCTTTGGGTCTTGAGTGTAAAGGACTGCACCTTGGCGGTCCCCGGATTTCGGGCTGTGAATGTGAACATCCACGCCCGCGAGCAACATCGGTAGATCACAATTCCCGTCGCCTTCCCTTCGCGGAAAGCGCTGTCCATCGCGTCTAGGGGTATTGCGGTCGGCTGCTGTTTCAGTTTCATGAAGCGCCCCAGTTCAGCGTTTGAATTGAAGGGCCACATCACCGAACCGTCCGACAATGCCAAAGACACCAATTAGGGTAATCCAGCGAGCCGGGTTTAGCAATCAAACTTTCAATTTTGATTGTCGTCATTGCTCCTTTCGCTCGCTGCTTCAACGGAAAACGCGCCGGGGTCCGAGTGGACCGCAAACACGTCGGCATCCGCCATCCGAGCCGAGTCGGCCCGGCCACTCACCCCGGTTTTCCCCTTCGATGTCCTGGCCGTCTCTGTCGCACGATGCGCATGAAGCGGCACCGGAGCTGCCAACCTTTCGCCTGGCGCGAGCGGTAACAGCTCCGGCACCGGTAGCGTAGCCTGAGCTAGTACCGCGCGCACATAGCCGTTCTTGATGCCGTTCCGCAGGGAGCCCGTGTTGTAGCAAGACAACGCCGCATGAAGCGCAGGCTGACCGGGGCCGTAGGCCGAAACGCCCCGCTGATAGCAAGCCGACAATACCTTGGCCGCCGCCGCGAGGTTCGGGCATGGCTTGAACAGCGCATCGAGCGAGAGCCCGAGCCATCCGAAATTGCCCGAATTGATTTGCCCAAGCCCCACGTCGATGTTGTCACCCGCCGCGAGCAACCTACGAGCGGTTGCAATCGCCTCCGCTGCGCTCGCCGGCTGCCGCGCAAGTTGCTTGTCGCCGTTGATGTTTATGGCATACGGATTCAGCTTGGACTCTTGCCGAACGAGTGAGGCCAGGGTGTGAATGTTGATGTCTGGTGCGCATTGCGCCGCGAGCTGCGGGAACGACACCGCTTGTGCTCTTGCCGCCTGGGTCGGCATCGCGCCAGCGGATTGAGCGGTCGCAGTCAGCCACGGGACTAAAGCCAGTCCCGTGGCTGCAAAGAGCGAGCGGAAACGCACAGGCCGCCTCACGGCCCGAACCACTGCCGCCCGTAGCGGGAGTTGTCCGAGTTTTTCGTCTGCGAATCAGCGCTCTTGCACTGGTTGAGGAAGTCCATGCGCGCACTCGCGGTGCGGGAGGGGGAAAAGTCGCCGTGATGAAATCGGACGATCGAGAAGTAGGAAGCCATGTAGCTAGTGCAGGCCGAGCCGCCCCCCTGCCCCATCGCTTGCCCCGCCAAGCACAGCACCGCACCACATGCGGTGTCGTTGTCATTCGCCTGGGTGGCCGCAACCGCTTGACCTGCCAAGGGAACCATCGAGAGAATGGCTAGAAAAGCCGCGTGTCGGAATCGCATGCGCTACCTCCTACGTAGTCACCGGGTAAACCTGTCAAAACTGCAATTTTGATGCATAATCCACCAGAAGGAACAGAGATGTCAAGCAAGGCACCGCCGTCAACGAAAAACGTCAACGTCGAGGACATGACCGATGAGGAACTGGCGGAACTCCGCCAACGGATCGACGCCGAGGGGCGCAAGCGCGAGGCCAAGCGTCGCCGCGAGACAAAGAAGCAGATCGTTGACCTTGCGCGCCGTGAGGGCATTGACCTCGCATCCCTTGCATCCTCTGCCGGACAGACTACCGAACAAACGAAGTACCGCGATCCAGAAAATCAGTTTAATGTGTGGAGCGGGCGAGGCCGAAAGCCCGAATGGGTCAAGCAGGCCCTTGCGAGAGGTCTCAAACTTGACGATTTGAAAGTATAGGCTCGAACCCTCCCCGGAGCCAGCACCAGGAGGACACCGCTATGGGAACCGTAGTTCCTTTCCGCCGGGGCGATCCCCGGCCCGACAAAGCCACCGCCCAGGCCAGCCGGTCACAGGCGGCCGAACGCGCAAAGGCGGTCATGAAGACCGCCGGCTTGGGCGTGCTCGGCGTGCTGCGCTACGCGGTGTTTCTCGTGCTGCTGACGCTGCGCCGGCCGCTGCGTGCGCTGCTCGGGCTCGGCACGGCCGGCGGCATGCTCGCCCTGGCGATGATTGCGCTCGGCTTCACCGGCCACGGCAAAAGCGAACTGCTATGGGCCGCCGGCCTCGGCACGGCGGCTTGCGTCGCGGTGTCGTGGTTCTACGACGTGCTGCTGCTGCGCCTCTCGCCGCAGCCGATCATCCTCACGTAAGGACAACTCGAATGGGCCAGCCGAAAATCATCCAGCTCATCCCGGCCGAGGGCTGGACGGCCGAGATCGGCAACATCGGCAGCGACAAGGACAAGCAACCCGTCGCTGCCTTCGCCTTGCTCGACAGTGGCGACGTTGTGCCAATGGTCCCCGAGCACTCAGAGGCCCGCCTACGGCCCGTCATAGGCCACCAGGGCCGCCTCATCCGCTCCTAAACCCCTGCCCCTTGTTCGACCCTCGCCGGAGGCGTGTGGTCGATTTTGTCGGGACGCCCCTCGTCCCGACACTTCCAGTGCCGCCGGGCCGGGCGCTGCCGGTCAAAAGCGGCCATCGGCCGGGATCGCAGCCACGCGCAGCGCTTCGCGCGAGCATGGCGAGAACCCACCTTTTGACGGGCGGCGTTCGGTCTGGCCCTTCCCACTGGTCGATACATCGCCCCCCCTTTCGCGTGTCGATCAATCGCCCGCGCCCTGGTCTGTTTGAGCCGGCATTTTCGGGCGAGGCATTTTGCATCGCCCCTTCCCATTTGTGCCCCACCCCCGTATGATGGGCACAAATGGCTATACCTATCGAGTCGCAGGGGCAGACGATGAACGCTCGCACCACCACCCTGAAAATCGCCCGCGTCTACATGCGGGTTAGCACCGCCGCTCAGGAGCTTGAGCGGCAGGAGCAAATCGTCGCCGACGCGAAGGCCGCCGGCTACCACATTGCCGGCGTCTATCGGGAGAAGGCTTCCGGTGCCCGCGCCGATCGGCCCGAGCTGATTCGCATGATCGGGGATCTACAACCCGGCGAAGTCATCATTGCCGAGACGATGGACCGCATCAGCCGTATGCCGCTTGAGGAAGCCGAACGGCTAGTCGCTGCGATCCGCGAGAAGGGCGCGCGCCTGGCCGTGCCGGGTGTGGTCGATCTTTCCGAGCTGGTCGCGGAAGCGACCGGCACCGCGCGGATCGTGTTGCAGGCCGTGCAGGACATGATGCTGCGTCTGGCCTTGCAGATCGCACGCGACGACTACGAGACGCGCCGCGAGCGACAGCGGCAGGGCGTAGCGCTCGCCAAGAAGGCGGGCCGGTATCGAGGCCGGCCGGCGGACACCGCGCAGCATCAGCGCATCGTCGCCTTGCGCGAGGGCGGCACGTCGATCCGCGAGACGAGCCGTTTGATCGGTTGCAGCGAGACACAAGTGAAACGGGTTTGGAAAGCCCACCAAGAGCGCAAGGCGAAGCATGGAGGCCCGCGCCGACAAAAACCAACATCGGGAGGGGCCGCGCATGTCGCACACGTCTGACAAGGGAGGGCGCAAGGGCGGCCCGGTGGCAATCGGCCAGATCATCGGCAAGGAGTTTCTCGAAAGCGCGCGCGCACAGGCGGGCTTAGAGCTGACAGCGGCCCCACCCGCCCCCCGCGCGAAGCCTCCCCGCCGAAAGGCTGGAACAGCCCTCACAGCGGACGAGCGACGGATCATCGAGGCCGGTGCGCGCATCGCCACCGAGCGGCCTAGCGGGGAAGATATGGCGTTCACGCATACGGTCCTCTGCCAGGTCGGCTTGCCGCGTGCAGCGGTCGAAGGCGACCGCTTCATGCGCCGCTGCGGCGAAATGTGGCTGCACGTTCAGGCCGGCGTGCTGGACGAAGGCAACGGCCCCATCGACCAGCCCGTGCCCTATGGCGTCATGCCACGGCTCGCCCTGGCCTGGGTTTCGACCTACGCCAAACGCAACAAGACGCGCGAGGTGCCGATCGGCGACAGCGCGGCGCAATTCCTGCGCAACCTCAACATCGAGAGCACGGGCGCGCGTTACAAGATTCTGCGCACACAAATGCACGCCCTGGCCGCTTGCCGATTGCAGCTCGGCTATCGCGGCCGGACGTTCAACGGCCAGCCGGTTGAACAGTTCGATGCCTGGGTGAGCAACCGCGATACCTCACAGCGCGCATTGTGGCCGGGCGTCATGGTGCTCTCAGAGGGGTATTTCCGCGAGCTGATGGACAGCGGCGTGCCGCTCGACAATCGCGCTCTCATGGCGCTACGCGGCTCCGCCCTGGCCCTCGACGTGTATGCCTGGCTTGCGCACCGCCTGCACCGCATCGAGGGCCGGCCTGTCATCCTGCATTGGAAAAGTCTGCGGGAGCAGTTCGCGCAGGAATACCGGGGCAAAGACCCCGACAAGGATTTCAAGAAGCAGTTTGTGCCGCAGCTCGCGAAGGTGCTGACGGTCTACCCGCAAGCGAAGGTGAAACAGGTCACGGGCGGCCTGATGCTCATGGCCTCGCCGCCGCCCATTCCCTTCAAAGCGCCCCCGCTCAAGATCATCGGCGGTTGATAACCTTGTGAATTCAATGAGTTATCCACGTGCGATCGCACCCCCCAGGCTTCGAGCGATCGCACCCCCCTCTAGCGGATTCTCGCGTGTGATCGCACCCCCCAGGCTTCGAGCGATCGCACCCCCCCTAAACCTGTAAAGGTTCCCTGTAAGAATCCTATAAATAAAACCTGTAATTGAGCCCGTGGACTTGTGGACAATGCGCGCAAGCGCGCACCGGCCCGGTCCCGTGGAAAACCGCGAGCGGTTTCCCACCGTCCCGCGCCTTTGCCCACAGGGTCCACCGGCCAACGAGCGAGCACGTGGACAATGCGCTACGCGCACCGGCCCTACGGGCCTTTGCCCACCCGCACGCTCGCAACCACGAAGATGATTTTTGAAGGGCTTTGAAAGAAGGCGCGGAGAGGTTCGCGCCGAAAAGCCAAGAACAGCCGTCCCCAGAAAAGCGAAAGCCCGGGTGTGCGGCAACACGCCCGGGCTTGGTCCGTCGCTATGCAGGAGTGACGGTAGTAGCTGTGAGGCTCCATTCTAGTGCGGAATCCGGCGGTTTCCAAGGGCCGCGTGTTTGCTTTTGTTGTAGTATGTAGTATCATACACGCTACTACATACAAACGAGGCAACGACGATGGCAGTCACCCGGGAAAGCATTTGGAAGGCGGCCGACGAGCTGGACGCCGAAGGCATCCGCCCAACCCTCGCCGCCGTCCGCAAGCGCATCGGCAGCGGCAGCTACACGACCATTTCGGAAGCGATGGCCGAATGGAAGGCACGCAAGGAAGCCGGCGCGCGCATCGAGCACGAACCGGCTCCGCCGGAGATCGCCGAGCGGGTCGGCAACCTTGCCGCCGAAATCTGGACCGTCGCCCGGGCAGCGGCCGACCAGGCGCTTGCCGGCGAGCGGCAGGCAATGGAGGCCGAACGCGCCGAGCTGCGCGCCCAGGCCACCGAGGCGGCCGAGCTGGCCGATACCCTCACCGAGGAAAGCGACAAGCTGCGCGCCGAGCTAGACGGGTTGCGCGGTGCGCAAGCGGAACGTGACAAGTTGGCCGACGAGCTGGCCGAGCTGAAACGCAAGACGGCGGCCGAAGTGCATCGCGCAATGGAGAAGGCAACCGCCAAAGACAACGAGGCGATCGAGGCCCGCAAGAACGAGCGTGCCGCGATCGAGCGGGCCGGCCGTGCCGAAGGCCAGGCCCAAGCCCTCAAGGAACAGCTCGCCGACCTGACGGCCGCACTCAAGCCGTCGAAAGGCGGACGCGCGTGAGCCGCGTTTTTCCTCATAATCGTATTGTTGATGATGAATTGTCGCGCCAATATAGGGCTATGATTGGCGCGATCCACTGCGCAGAATTCGACGCGAATTCTTGTCTTGTTTCGTCGCTTCAATCGGAGACGGAGGCCCGCGCGGATCGGCGCGGTTTATGGGCGGGGCCGCAACCTGTTCCGCCGAGGACTTATCGACATGCGAGGTAGATGCAGATGCGGAGATTCATCGTTCCTTCAATCGCTTTGATGCTGTCGGCTTGCGCCGCACAGCCGGCAAAGCCCCCTGCCCTTTCCTACGCCGAGCCATTGCCGGCGACGAACTGGCTGCGCTGCGACATCGTGTTCCACAATCACAGCGCCAACATGAGTGCGCCGGCCTATGCACAATTGCTCAACGTGCCCGTCGCGGACACAGCCGCCAAGCAGCAGCGCGGGCTTTCTGGCCGCCTCACTTTCGGCACGCCCGTCATGCTGTTCAACTGGCCCGACGCGCGGCGTCGGCCGTTCTGGATGAACGGGACGACCGTGCCGCTATCTGTCGCGTTCATCGACAGCAACGGCTACGTTACGCAGATCGACGCGATGCAGCCGAACACCAATATGTTTCACTGGTCCGACAAGCCGGCCCAGGCGGCCCTTGAGGCCGCGCCGGCCGTCTTCACGGAATACGGCATTGCTGTCGGCTCGCGGCTGCAAGCGCAGCAGTGCAGCGGCCCGATCACATTCGGCCCGCTGCGGCCGTCCAACTGACGCGAAGGAGGCTCGATCATGGCAACCGCTATCGCTCTTGAGCAGTTGACGCAGCGGGCGCGCGATCATCGCGACCACGGCGACATCCCGCAAGCGGAATGGCACGACATGACGCAGGCCGCAGAGGCCGCGTTCGCCCTCGATCATCGCGCGATCGGCGGCAATGACCCGGCGGCTCGCGCCGCCGGCAACATGCTCGATCGCGACCAGATGGCCGCGATGGGCCTTGCTCGCGCAATGGCCGTCAGCGGCGCATCGGATCGGGAAAACCCGTTCCAGCGTGCCGAGCTTCGGCAAGCGTTCGAGAGGGAGCGCGCTTACGCGCGCACCCTTCCCGACCGCTTTGAACGCGCCCCCGAGCACGACCGCGAAACCCGCGAGCTGCGCCATACGGCCGTGGGGCACAACCCGAATTCGCGAGAGCTGCACGGCGAAAAGCGCGTCAGCAATGCGGAGTGGAGCCGCGCCGTGATCGACGCCGAGTTGGCGATCGAGGCGCGGCACATGAGCGATCCGAAAGCGGCCGACCCCGTGGTTGGCATGGGGATGAAGATTCCCGCCGGCTTGCAAGCGCAGGCTTATGAAGTGGCCGACCAGCTCGCCCACAGCGAGGACGTGGCCGCGCACCAGAAGCGCGATGTTGCTTACGCCGAGCCTGGGCAGCGCTACAGCGGCAAGGTGCTCGACGTGACGCGCGAGCATG
Organism: Acidiphilium sp.; assembly: GCA_028688765.1. Taxonomy (GTDB): domain Bacteria; phylum Pseudomonadota; class Alphaproteobacteria; order Acetobacterales; family Acetobacteraceae; genus Acidiphilium; species Acidiphilium acidophilum. The sequence goes on from JAQTXO010000003.1 coordinate 29,879, forward strand.
TTTTCCAGCAAGTCGGCGAGCGCACGATCGCGCATGATCGAACGGCGTTGACCGGCCGCTTGATGACCAGCGGTGACGAGCTGCGCGGGCGATCGGTGGAGATCCACTATCCAGTCGGCCGCGTCGGGCTTGTGCGGGACGCCGGCAAGGGCACGGAGCTGTCAGGTGCGCAAAAGGACATCAGCAAGGACTACGGGCGCGAGAAGTAGACCGATGTCCGCTCGATGGGAAACCGCAAGTCGATGGTACGAGGCCGAGATCGTGTGCGACCTGTTCGGCATGTGGACCGTCGTGCGTTCCTGGGGCGGCAAGGGCTCACGTCTCCACGGCAGCATGACCGATGTGGTAGACGGCCCGGCCGCCGGCAGCGCCTACATCGACACGCTCGACAAGCAGCGTAGCCGACGCAATCCTCCCTACATCCGAATTCGCTAGACCTGGCGCAGAAGAAGCCGGGCGTGCCCCTTCGCTTCGCTGCGGGCCGGGCTTTCGTGCTGCGCATCGAGCCGCCTACGGCGTCTCGCCCCTAACGGGCTTCAATCCCTCACGTCTCCGGCCGTGGCCGGCCTGCGCGCTCCGCTTGCCCTCCGGGCCGCCGTAGGGCGTCCC
>JAQTXO010000144.1 GCA_028688765.1 Acidiphilium sp.
CGCCAGGAGGGATCCAGAAACTCACCGTCTGATCCCCATTGGATACTATTGTAGTGCCACTCGGATTTTTTTAAGAGTGTAAGATGCTGATATTATGCGGTTTATTCGAGGCACTGCTAAATATGGGCCAGGGCCATCCATGGCATCACTTTCGACGCCAGCGCCGACGGGATTGAGATCCAGCACAAGCCGGGTTGCCTCGGAGGGCGGCGCCGGAACCGGGACGGGAAGCCCTCAACTCAGGGCGAAGGTCAACGCGAACAGGCCCAGCCCCACCACGATCCAGGTGACATAATCCCCGATCAGGCCGCTATGAAGCGCCTGCAGCGCGTTCGCGACCGGAGACGAGAGCCGCTCGGCGGTACTGACGACCCCTCGCGGGAGTCTGTCCCGCGTAAGATCATAGGTCGCGATCAGCAGCGCCATCCCGACCGAGGCCCAGGGAAGCCAGTTGAAGGAGGGTAGTGGCGCGTGGTCACCGCGAGGCGGCACCAGCTTGTGTAATTGCAGGAGTTCGGGGGCTGCCGGGTGCATGAAGGGAACCGCCGCGCGGGCGGCGAAACCACCGGCGGCATGAGCGGCGACCAGCGAGACGATGAGCAGGAAGGTCGTGGGCACCATCATCAGCCAGAGCGGCCGGTCGGCCTTTTCCTGCTCCTCGTCGGAAGGGGCACGATCTTCCTCGCCCGGGGTGCGCCCCAAGCCAAGGAAGACGCGACCCGTGACACGCAGCACCGCGGCACCGGTACAGACCGAACTAATGACGATTGCCATCGTCACCCATTCATGATCAGAGTCACGAGCGGCCGCATCGATCAGTTCCGTGCCCTTGGCCATCAGCCCGACGGGCAGACCCGCAAGCAGCAATCCGCCCGCCGCCATCGCGATTCCCACCGGCCAGATGCTCCATCCTTTGCCCCGCAATCCGAGTTCGTCGATGCCACCGCAAGTGGCGAGCAGGATGCCGGCGACCATGAAAAGCGCGCCCTTGACCAACCCGTGCCCCACCATATAGACGGACATTCCGGCAAGGCCGGCCCGGTTCAGCAGCGCCAGCCCGACCAGCATGATGCCGACATGGGAGATCGTCGAGAAAGCGAGCAGGCGCTTGATGTGGCGCTGCAGCAGCGCCATCACCCCCCCGATCACAGCACTCGTCATTCCCATTCCGAGCAGCAGCGTATGGATCCCGAAACGGATTTCCGACGATGAATAAAACACGGTCCAGGTCAGTTTAGCGACCCCGTACAGGCCGATCCCCACCATGATCCCGGAAAAGATCACCGAGACCGGGCTCGGCGCGACCGCATGGGCATCCGCCAGCCAGAAATGATACGGCACCTGCGCCGCCTTGATCAGAAAGCCGGTCGCCAGCAGCGCGAAAGAGGCGGTGATGACCGGATCATGGGGGGCCGCCGCCACGCCCTTGGCGAGCGCGGAGAAATCCAGTGCGCCGATCCGGGCATAGATCAAGCCGATGCCTCCCAGGATCAGGTAGCTGCCGATGGTGTTGACGACGGTGAAGTTCAGCGCGCCGCCAAGTGCGGACCCGCGCAATGCATAGCCGGTCAGCGCGAAAGCGGCGAGGCTCATCACCTCGAACCAGACGAACATGTTGAACAGGTCGTGAGTGAGGCAGAATCCGATCATCCCCGCCATGAACAACAGCATCAGCACATGAAAATGCGCGTGCACCTCGTCGTAATAGCCCCAGGCGAAGACGAGGGTGGCAAAGAACAGCAGGCTGATGAACGCGCCCATGGTCGCGCCGATCTGGTCGACGACGAAGCTGATCCCGAGCGTCAGCCCGTGGCGCGGCACCCATCCGCCGAACCAGTAGACCAGCGGATGCGTGGCCGTGGCGCCTGCCATGATGCCGCAGATGACGCCGGCCGAGAGTACCGTGAGCAGGGCGATCACATCCGGCACGTATTTCGGAAGGATGCGGCTGAACACCAGCAGCAGACCGGCGATTGCGAGCGGGCCTGCAACCGGCAATGGCGGCAGGAGATCGATCATTGATTGTTCATCGGCCGCAGAGCCTGCGGATCAATCGTGCCGCGCCGCTTGTGCACCTGCAACACCAGCGCCAGGAGCAGCGCGGTTCCGGTCGCGCCGATCACGATATCGGTCAGCACCAGGGCCTGCACGACCGGATCGACCGCCGGCGTGCCGGGCGGATGGGTGTAGAAAATCGGCGGTCCCGCGCCGAAGCGATACCCCACCGAGAGCAGCAGCACATAGGTGGCGGCCTGCACCACCGAAAGACACCCGATCAGATGGATGTAGCTGCGGCTCGTGATGATCCCGTAGAGCCCGATTCCGAGCAGCCACGCCGACACGATCCAGGGTAACAGCGACAGCATCGGGCTCAGGGCACGTTCCTGTCCTCGACCGTCCGCGTCTCCTCCAGGAACTCCATGAACACCACCGCGAAGCCCCCGGCCACTGCAAAGGTGACCCCGGCATTCTCGATCAGCATCAATCCCCCGGAAAACACATCGCGCGGCGTGCCGAGCGGCAGGATGTTGTGCAGGAACGGGGTGCCCACCGCCATCGAAGCGAAGCCGCACAACGCATAGAGCGTGGCGCCACCGCCTTCGATGGCGTCCATCATCTCAGAATGCATCAGCTTGCGCCAACCGCGATAGGTTTCGCCCAGGTAGATCAGCAGCAAGCCCGAAGCGATGATCACGCCCCCCTGAAAGCCACCACCCGGGGTCGTCATGGCGTGCAGCGCCACGTCGATCCCGAAGGTGAGCGTCAGCGCGCCGAACATGCGGCAGATCAGCATCACGGCCTCGCTGCGGGGCAGGATGGGCCGCCCCTTCACCTTGCCGGGGCGGTCGCCGGCATCCTCGCCGCGCGGGCCGCGCAACAAAACGCTCACGCCGGTGACGGCGCAAAGCATCATGAATTCCTCCCCCAGCGTGTCGAAGCCGCGATAGTCGAAATTCACCGCGCTCACCATGTTGGTCACATGGCGCTCGCGCGTTGCGACGGCGTTGATCGCCTCGCCATAGGGCAGCGGATGGGCGCCGAAGCGGGGCATGTGCAGCACCACATGCGCGAAGGCCGGCAACACGCAGAGGCAGGCCAGCACGAAAACGATGAGTCGCACGCGTAAAGTCATTCGGTCCCCGATCCTTCCTTCCGGTCGGACGTGCGCTCCGCCTCCTCGGCGGTCTGGTCGATGCGGATGCTCGCGATCGCCACCAGGAACAGCAAAGGCAGCGCGGCGGTGCCGACCGTTATTTCCGAGAAAGCGACGTCGGGTGCCTGCAGCGCCATGAACAGCAGCGCGAGAGCCAGCCCGTTGACCGCCATGGCCATCACCTGCCGGCGCGGCGTGCGCGACAGAGCGACGCCGGCCCCGGTGCAGGCGACCAGAAGGAGCAGCAGGATGATCAGCAGGTTCATGATCGTCTTCCGGCTACGGCTGCGGCCTCGGCTTGTGCTGCCGAACCGCGTTCGAGCAGCGCCCGCCCGATGGCATGGGATATCGCGGCACCCGACAGCAGGCTGACCCCGGCGACCAGAAGGATCATGAAGGCGCGGTTCGATGGACCGTCCGCGACGAAGCCGATCACGACAAGCGCGGTTCCGCAGGTCGCGTTGACGAAGGTGACGCAGTGCATCTGGTCGAGCGGTGTCCGCAAACGGGCAAAACCCGCGCAGCCGAGCCAGGCGCACAGAACCAGCACCGCAAGCAGCGCATCGATGAAAAGTTTCGTCATACCCAGCGCTCCAGGAACAGCGCCATGATCAACGTGCCGGGCAGGCTGAGCAGAGCCAGGCTCAGGGCCAGTTCCACGAAGGAGCTCTGATCGAAGGCGAAGGTCATCAGCACCAGCGTCGGTGTCGCGACCGCGTTGGCCAGTTGCACGGCGACCAGACGTGTCCGGGTGCCGCCGCGGCAGGCGGCCAGAACCGGTATCGCCAGGGCAGGCAGCAGGGCCAGCACCGCCACCATCCAGCATGTCATGGGGTTCATCGAAGCGGCCACTCCGAATCGCGGCTCGAAGGTGCCGGCACCAGACGGTGCAGGATTAGGGTATCGGCCTCGCCGAAGCTGCGCAGCACATAGCCGTTTGGCGCGACGGAGGTGGCCAGCGTGACCAGCGCCCGCCGCCCCGCCGCTTCATCATCGTCATCGGGCCCATGGCGAAATGGCTGGCGGACGACCACACCGACCGGTCCGGATGGCCGGCGCCACAGCACGCCGAATAAGAGGCGGCCGACCCGGAACGCGTCCGGGACTATCGCCAGGAGGGGGCTGCCGATGATACGGAACCAAGGCGCCTTCAGGCGCAGCGGGTTATCCTGGCTCAGGCGCAATGCCACGGCGAAGCCGGTGGCGAGGGCCGCTGCCGGCAGGCCGGCCGCGATCTCGGACAGGCTCACCTGCCCGGCGAACAGAAAGTAGAAACCGCTCAGTACGAGCCAGACGCTTGCACCAAAGACCAGCATGGCATTCGATCCCTTTCGTCAGGTTCCTCCGGAGGCCCGCTTCGACATCGTCTCGGACCTGCCGTCTGGATCGCCTCGTTGAAAGTCCCAACGCGGCGAGAAAATCAAGCTGGAAGTTTTACGCAATCCTGACCGATTGGCTATCCTTATTCGAGTTCATCACGCGTCGCCCCTCGTCATCCGGCTGCGATCACGATGCCGATGACGAAGAGAAACAGGGCGAAACTGCGTTTCAATGCGACCCCGGAAACCCGGTTGGCGACATAGACGCCGAACGGCGCTGTCGCCATTGCCGCGAAAGACGCGGCAATGGCGGCGGGGACGTAGACATATCCGATCATGCCCGAGGGCATCGCGTGGGATTGGGGATGCAACGTCACCATGTCGTTAACGGCGCTGGTTAACGCGATCACCAATCCGCAGGCGGCGCTGGTACCGACGGCGCGCACCGGTTTGACGCCGAGATGAACCAGAAGCGGCACGGTCAGAGAGCCACCACCGATGCCGACCAGGGAGGAGATCGTGCCGATCCCGATGCCCGACGGCAGCAGCCAGATCGAGCGGGGAACGTGGCCGGCTTCAGCGGCTTGAAGCGGTGCCACAAATGCCATGCGCCACGCGGCGATGGCGCAGAAGCAGGTGATGATCAGGCGCAGCGCCAGTCCGCTCACGAATTGAGCGAGATGGGTTCCCAGAATACTTCCGATGATGAGACCGGGGGCAAGAGGCAGCCAGGTTGCGATGAGAATATTGCCGCTGCGGTAATGGGCGATGGTGGAGGACACGAACGTCAGGGCCATACCGGCCAGTGAGGTTGCAACCGAAACCCGGATAATTTCAGAAGCCGAATGCTGGAGCTCGACAAGGTGAGGCTGAGGGCAGCGACGATCAGCAATCCACCTCCAATTCCGAGAAGGCCGCCGAGAAACCCGGCCGAGGCACCGGCGAGCAGATAAAGGAGAAGATTGCTGAGCACGGTTGCGTCGCCTCCGGTGATGATGATGAGACCGCTTCGCGCAGCGGACGGCACTCCACCAGGGAGCGTAGCCGAGGCGGTGGGCGAAAGAAATCTTGTCCGTGCTCGTCGACTGCTGGATGACCTCGATTGGAGGACCGGCTTCCACCGGTGCCGAATGCATCTGGTGTCGGGGCAAGAATCAGAGTTGAAACCCCAATGATCGGAACAATAGCGGAGTTGGAAAGTAACCGTTCCGGTACAATCGACTTCACGAGGCAACGCGGATGAATGATAGCATTTTAACGAAGGTTTTATATGCGCAAACTTGTCGTTTCGAAGTCGGTTTCCGAGTTTATGACCACGACACTCTTATCGTTAATAGTTAAAAGAGGGAACTCAGTTATGAAGTCAGGATTATTGATTGCAGTGGCCGCCAGTGCCTTGATTTTCGCGGGGACCGGGGTCTCCATGGCGCAGAGCGCTGGTGGAGCCGGTGGGGGTGGCGGTACGGCGGGTACGGCGAGCGGAATGTCATCGCGGGGGAGTTCCACCGGTACGGCTGACACAACCGGCGCGACTGGTACGACCGGTACCGCAGGAACCACGGGTGGGAATAGCACAGGTACGACAGGCACGACCGGCGGAACAGGAACCACCGGTATGAACGGTAGCACCGGAACGACTGGCACGACTGGTACCGCTGGAACCACGGGTATGAATGGCACTGGTACAGGCACGACGGGCGGGACGGGAACCACGGGTAGGAACGGTAGCACCGGGACGACCGGGACGACGGGAACGGGTACTTCTGGGGCGGTCGGTGGAGCTGGTGGGGCAGGTGCAGCCGGTGCCGGCGGGGCTGGTGGTGGCGGAGCCGGTGGTGCCGGTGGTGGTGCACAATAAGATTGATCCAGGAGTGGGGGCGACCGGTTCAGCCGGTCGCTTCTGCGCTTGCTTTGTAGTTACCTACCCCCCTTGCCACAGACGTGGATCTCTGAATCCATGGCGGGATGGACCGCAGTGACTTGCAGCAGCTGAGCAAGGAGCAACTGATCGAATTGGTGCTGCGGCTTCAGCGGCCGGACGGCAACTCGCGGACGTCTTGCAAGCCGCCCTCAACGGACAAGAAGGAGAAACGGGATAATTCCCGGCCCGGTGGGGCGAAGCTGGGGCATGAGCCGCACAATCGGCAGTTGGCCTACGACCCGGAGGAGTTTCGTGACCATGTGCCGGGGATTTGCGAGCAGTGCGGCGGGGCGTTTTCGTTGGACGCCGCGATGGAATTGATCGGCGAATACGACGAGATCGAAAT
>JAQTXO010000145.1 GCA_028688765.1 Acidiphilium sp.
GGGGGCGAGCTTCGCCACGCTGCACCGAAGGTCCGGGCGATCATGATAGACCCAATGCTGGCCGCCCGATCTGGTCTGAATTACCAGCGTGTTGCCCAGGCGCGTGCGGTGCTGGTCGAGCCATGCGACTGCCTCGGGGTGTTTGGTGGTATCGAGGTCGAGCACCGAGATACCGCTCGCCGGGCCGGTCGGAACGCCGCTGAGGGGGCCGGGGAACCGTTGCCACAGGCCCCGGATTCCAGCCGGATCAGCCGCCGCCGCATGGAACCCGCGAGGGCATGCGGGGGCCTTGTCGGCTTTGCAGGGGAACACCGGCCAGCCAGTTTCGGCGTTCAATTCGAGGGCGATTTCGAGGGTCATGCCGCACCGCCAATCGCTTCCTCGATCGCGGCGGCGATGCGTCGGCAATGTGCGGCCTCGCCTTCGGCCAGGGCGCGGAGAACAGGGTCGCGATCGCGGCGGGCGAGAATGCCGTCTGCCCGGCTCGCGAGGCTCCGCATGGCACGGCGCGCATCGGTGACCGGAAGGTTGAGGGTGAGGCGGGCGCGGCGTTCGCGGGTCTCAAGGTTATCGATCAGGCGGTTTTCGAGATTTTCGGCGTCGGATTTTCGGTTGCGCATTTTGGACCTTTCGGCCCCTCAACCCTTGCGAAAATCTGGGCGGGCGATTATCTCCATGATGCTGACAAGCATTCTTGAGATATCGCGCCGCTCCGTTCCTGCATGGGTACGGGGCGGTTTGCGTTGGAGACTACGAGGCTTTCGCGAGCGAATCGGCGAACCGCTTCAGACTGTCGGCAGTAACGAAGGTCGAGCCGCCCATCTTGCGCAAATCGAAAGCGCCATCTTTGGCAAGCAGCCAGAATTTCGAATGCTTGATGCCAAGCGCGGCCTGCGCTTCACTGGGGCGGTATAGAAGTTTTTCGGTCATGTTCCTTGTTCCATACGGTTTGGGGTGGACATGACTTATTCTTATTCGAGGTTTCCCAATCTTCCAAGTATAAAACCCTCAACATATGGTGGGAAGTAATCGGTTATTATCGATATTATTTCCCACGGCTCGTTGGTTTTCGTATCTTATCGCGCAGGTAAACAGAGTTGACCGAGATTCCGGCGAGTTCCTTCAATGATGCCCGGATAAATCGGTTAAACTCGGGAGAAGGGCCGGTTCCGGAATCGTTATCGGTTGCCGGCGCTACTATCCGCCCATCAGAGCCGGTGGAGGCAAAGATGGCGATAAATATGCCTCTCAATTCTTGCAAAGACGGTTCAGTCAGGGGGTGGCGGGCTTGGCCGCGCGGTTTCGCAGATAATCGCGCGTTTCTTTCTGCCCACTGGCCTAGATGGTGAAGCTGGCCGATTAGATTGAAGGGCGGTTCGGCGGTGCGCGGCGCTGCGTCTTTGCTCACGTACTCCTTGCACAAGTTACGGAGAGCGGTGGCGGCATATTTTATCTCACGCAACTCCTTTGCTCCCGGTCTCACAGTGTAGGGATCGACCGCCTCGGCCAGCAGGGTTATCGACATGAATAGGTTCCGACGTTGATGGTCTGCTCCGGGGGCGGCTGGTAATCCGGTTGCGGCGATGATCCGCGCGAACATCGCATCATCGATTTGTTTAAGCCGTGGCGGTCGCGCCTTTGCTCGAAAGATTTCTTTCCCGTCCCACCACACGATGGCATCGTTGTCGTCAAAGGCAGTAGGCGGGGATTGATCCCCGCCGTTGCCGCCGCCGCTCATGCCGCCTCTACTTTGGCTTTGGCCACGTTTTTCGGTTCCGGGCCTTCCAGCCCCCGAGCAACCAAATCCTCGATCAGCCGTGCCAACATGTCGACCGCAGTCCCGGCAATCGGCTTCGACTCCGAAATTTCGCGCGCCGCGATATCGCGCAAGATGCCGGCAACCTCGCCGATATCTGCGAAAATGGAAAACGTGTCGTCGCTCATGATTGCACCCCCGTCATCGTGCGCTCGATCATCTGCATAGCCGCGCGGGCTACAAGCGTGCGCTGTAGCGGCGAGGCGGCTAGGGCGCGGAGTTCGTTGACGTGACGGTTTAGGACGGCTTCCAGCCGACCCAGCGTGACCGCGTTGTTGTTCGCGGCGTGTAGTGTGCTAGTCTTACCCTCGGTGAAGGCCATCTAAGTCTCCATGACTCTATGCCGAACCATAGGCGGGCGGTGATCCACCACCGCTCGCCACCTCGGCAGATACTGGCAGCCGGCCAGCGCGGATCGCCCTAGGCGCGCCGCATGGGCACCACCTCGGCAGAATGGTTTACCGGCACCCCGGCGCAGAATTGCGCCCATGCCTCCATCAAGTGCCGGCGTTTTTCGAGGGCCGGGCCGCGCGCATAGGCGGCCTCGACCTTGTTCTTATTCGTGTGAGCAAGGCAAAGCTCGCCTAGTTCGCTGGGGAAACTGGTCGCCTCTTGAACCCATGTCCTAAATGTCGCCCGGCAACCGTGCGGCGTGTATCCCTTGACGATCGAGCGCATTGCTTTTGCGAGAGACACATCGCTCATCGGCTTCCCGGCGATCTGGCCGGGGAAAATTAGTCCATCCGGTTGATGCGGTTGCGCGGCGAGTTCGGCCAGAATTTCGAGGCAGCGCCCCGATAACGGGACGATATGCTCGCGTCGCGCCTTCATGCGCGACGCCGGCAAAATCCAGAGCTTTTTTTCCGCGTCAATCTCGCTCCACCGTGCGCCGCGCGCCTCGCCGGATCGGCAAGCCGTGAGAATTTTCCATTCCAGGCAGCGGGCGGATATCGTGTCTTTCTGCCGGAGCGCGACTAGGAATGATGCAACCTCACTGTAGGGCAAGGATGGGTGCGGGACGGCAGGCGCAATCGCGCCCTTGGCTGGGAGCACCTGATCGAGAAACCCGGTCCACCGCGCCGGATTCTCGCCTGTGCGCCATTTATGGACGGCGCCAAAATCGAGCACCGATTCTATCCGCCCGCGCAACCGGCTGGCCGTCTCAGACTTCGTTTCCCAGATCGGTTGCAGCACCCGCAAAACTTCGTCCAGCCCGATCGCGTCAACCGGCATCCGCCCGATCATCGGCGAGGCATAGGCCCGGATCGTGGCGGTCCATTGCGCCGCATGCTTCGCATTTTTCCACTCGCCGGCATGGGCGGCGATATATTGATCTGCTACCGCGTCGAACGTGCGGCCGATCTGGCCGATGATTTCCGCTTTCCGCATCCGGCGATCGGCGAGGGGGTCATAGCCGTCTCTGATGCGGTTGCGCAGCATGCGGGCTTTTTCCCGCGCCTCGGCCAGCGTCACGTCGCGGAGCGGCCCCAGGCTCAGCCAATGAGGCTTTCCGGCGAGCATGTATCTAAAACCCCAGCTTTTCGAGCTGTCCTTACGGACGCGGAGATAGAGGCCATCGCCGTCATGGATATTGCGCTCGCCGGTTGCGGCGGCGATCGCGAGGGCATTCAGGCGTTTGACGGGGCCGCGCGCCATCTCAGGCCTGCCAGAATAGCAGAATAGCGAGAATAGCAACCCCGCCTATCCGCAAATCGATATTCGCGCCCATCGCCATCTGCACCCGCTCCGCCATCCGTGCCGGATACAATACCCGGCTAATGGATACAATGTAGAACCGTATCGGAATGGACGCAAGAGGATAAACGTGCACGCTAAATCGCCGGTTTGCCTCGCTTTTCTCGCCGTTCTTATTGTGGAAACCTCACGGTATGGCGGACATCCCCTCCGCCATCCTTACAATCAGCAACGTGTGGCAGCAGTTCCTCGCTGTTTTTGGTCGCGTGCTCGCAAAGCACCGTGACGCCGGCGGTTCATTGCGGCGGTCAGCGGCTCCGGGTGTCTCCGGAACCGTGCCGATGGGCTACCATGACGGCCCGGGACGCGCGCCCGACCAGCCATTGCCGAAAAACGGGCAGCAGGCCGAAAAAGGCCCGCCATAGCCGCCGAACGGCCCGAAACTGGGCATCCGGAAGTTGACGCCGCCCATGTTCCATGGCCCGCCATATCCGTTCCATGGTCCTCCGCCATAGCCCGACCACGGCGATGACCGGCCCATCGGCGCGCCATATTCGGACCACGGCATTCCGTAGCCGGGAAACGGCGATCCATAACCCGGCATGGGTGATCCGTACCCCGGAAAGGGTGATCCCATGCCCATTGGCATGCCATAACCCGGCATTGGTGATCCCATGCCCATAGGTGACCCGTATCCTGGAAAAGGCGATCCCATACCCATAGGCATGCCGTACCCCGGCATTGGTGATCCCATACCCATCGGCATGCCGTACCCCGGCATTGGCGATCCCATACCCATCGGCATGCCGTACCCCGGCATTGGCGACCCCATACCCATCGGCATGCCGTACCCCGGCATTGGTGATCCCATCCCCATCGGCATGCCGTACCCCGGCATTGGTGATCCCATGCCCATCGGCATGCCGTACCCCGGCATTGGCGATCCCATGCCCATCGGCATGCCGTACCCCGGCATTGGCGATCCCATGCCCATCGGCATGCCGTACCCCGGCATTGGCGATCCCATGCCCATCGGCATGCCGTACCCCGGAAAGGGACTGAACGATTGTGCCCGCGCCGATGCCGGAAGGGCCATTACGGCCAGACCCGTCGCAATGAAACAGGCCGATAGACATCGTGTCACCCTCATCCAACCCATATGTCACCTCGCCGTCTGCCGGCATATTTTATGTTTCAAGGACGTATCGACATGTCGTGAGCGCGAACCGGACGGTTCGATGTCCGGCGGTCTCACGGATCGATTTAAGGAGGGCCGCTCGTTTCGTGTCAATCGCAAACAGTCCTTCCCGCCTCCCGGGGAACCAGATACCGCATCGTGAACAAAACATCGCTCGTGCATCGAATTTTTGCTGGACAGTGCAGGACGCAGTTGTTACTCACACGCCATCGTTTCATTCTTGCAGGAGGGTTGAGTGTTGGCAGTTGATCATTCGCCCTTCGGGATGACGAAAACCGGAACGACGCGCGGCCATTTCACCGCCTGATCTGTCGGCTCCGTCTACCCCCTTCCCAGCCTGATTTCCGCCGCTGACTTGCGGTGCCTCGATGTTGAAAGGTCGTCGCCCTGACCGGCGGCGGATCGTCGCATGTTGGCCTTCCTTTGTCTGCCGATCCTTATCATTGCCGTCGTCGCGATCGCTCACGGGGTCGTTGCGGTGCTGTTGCATCGGGAAAATCGCCGCAACGCCCTGCCTGCGACGCCTGCGACGCCTGCGGTGCCTGCGGTGAACCGGCGCAGTTTCCAGCCGCGCGTCATCGCGGGCGGGGGCGCGGCGGCCGATGCGCCGCGCACTGCCCCACGGCCGATGCTGTATCTGGTCGGGGCGGATGATTGAAATCATCAGCGCCCGGCCAGCCCCACGGCTACCCCACCTCAAGCTCGTCCAGCCGGCTCAACCGGTACACCACCACCGAAACCACCCAGGCCACGACGAAAATTCCGATGATCCCGAACCCCAGCAGCCCGAAATGCCCGTTCAGCCCCGCCACCGGACCCCAGAACCAGCCGCGCAGGCCGAATTCCGTGCCGATCAGCCCGAGGGTTTCCACGCCGCCGATCAGCAGCGCGATCGCGACCGAAACCAGCGTGATCGTCAGGTTATAGTAGAGTTTGCGGATCGGTTTGACGAAGGCCCAGCCATAGGCGCCCAGCATCAGCACCCCGTCCGTCGTGTCGATCAGTGACATTCCCGCCGAAAACAGCGCGGGAAACGCGAGGATCGACCACACCGGCATCCCTTTGCCGGCCTCGGCGGCCGCCACCGTCAACAGGCTGACCTCGGTTGCGGTGTCGAAGCCGAGGCCGAACAGAAACCCCACCCCCAGCATCTGCCAGCTATGTTCGATCAGCAGGAACAGCGGCCGCAGCAGCCGCGCGATCAGTCCCCGGCTGTTCAACAGGACGTTGAAATCATCCTCGTCATAGGCACCGCCCGCCTTCACGTGCCGAAAGATCCGGTAGGTCGAACGCGCAATCATCAGGTTCATGATCGCCATTACCAGCAGGAACACGCCGGAGACCACCGTGCCGACGATCCCGGCCAAATCGTTGAACCGGTCGAACCGGCCAGAAACCTGCATCACCGTTACCGCGACGATCAGCGTGCCGATGAACAGCACCGCCGAATGCCCGATCGAGAAAAAAAACCCCACCGCGACCGGGCGCTTGCCCTCCTGCATCAGCTTGCGCGTCACATTGTCGATCGCGGCGATATGATCGGCATCCACGGCGTGACGCAGCCCGAATCCGTAGGCGAGCAAGGCGGTTCCCAGCAGGATCGGGCGATCATGGAACGCGATCAGCGCGTAGGCCGCCGCCGCCAGATTGAACGCGATCAGGAACAGATAAATGCCGCTCACCTTGGCCCGCACATCGGTGCCCTGATCGCGGAAAATCCGTCGCAGCGTTTCGATCATCATCGTCATCCGCCTCCGGAACACCCCGCCCGGCGGCATGGTTGGCGCGACGAGGGCAGGTCTCCTGGCTCGCGGTTGCCGCACCCGGCCGACGCCGGATGCTTCATCGCCGGTCCTGTCTTCCCGAACCCCGCGGCTCAGTGACCCGCCGCCAGATTATGGCGAACGGACGGACCGCCGACTGACCGCTGACAGTTGCGGGGGCAGCTACCGACTTGCCCCCGAACCACTGGTCCCGCCGGAGCGCACGATATTCCCTTTTCACCCGCTCGCGCGGGACCATC
>JAQTXO010000146.1 GCA_028688765.1 Acidiphilium sp.
TCATCAAGCCGTTCATAATGATCGCGAACGTGAGCTCCTGGGGAAAGCTTGAATTCGTAGGGAAACTTTCGCGAGACCACGACATCGAGATGGTCTTATTTCCCCCTCGCTTGTTACGTGCCTTTGGAGACCAGAGGAGGGAGTCAGATGTTATTGGGTAAAATAAACTTCAGGCCATAAACATTGCCCCTTTGCCAACGACGTTCTGCTAAAACCCGATTGCCGTCTGGTAACTCAACATATACTTGGCTCGGCAACCATGTCGGCGTGTCAAAACCGATTCGCGTTCCGGTCTCGGATATATCGAAGAATATACAATCAACCGTTCGGCCATTGACAACCACTCTACCATCTGAAAGTGTTCGATCGCGGTTGGCATCTCGTTTTTCTTGGTAACTTTTTCGGGAAATCGAATCTTCATCCATTTTTGAGTCCTTTTCCTTACTGGATCAGACCATGAACTTAGGGAATCGCATGGCGCCGTGAACACGAGCTCTTATAGCAGGATTATATACAAAGCGAAACGTTTTGCCGAGCGGATTTATAATATTCAAGTGTTCCCAATAGACGACATCTCGTAAGACCGCGACGGTAAGACGACTTAAAAATGAGATTATGGTTACCCGAGTGCATCTGAAATGCGATATAGGTGGAATTCCGTTCTTTTTTGTTGGCAGATCACTTTTCCATGCCTTGTTCCCACAAACATTAGGGTCCAAATGGCGGGTCCCAGCCGCAGGACACCTTCGGCAAATCCGCGAACAGGCTGGGTTGCGATCCTGTGCCCGAAAAACACCCCCTATCTTTTGCCGGAATGATGGCATAAGGCCCTAGTGCGACTTCTGGGTAGATCGTAAGCCAAACCGAGAACGCCGCCAGCGCGCCACCCGCACCGCACCCTGAGCGGTGATCTGTCGGCACAATCAATGGGTCGACACACATCAACCAAAAGCCAGCGGGGAAAACCACAACAGCCAGCATCGCGTTGATTATAGATTGCCGATCAATTTCCGGGGCAAAAAAGCCGCCCAAGGGCGAGTCGAGCCACAATCCGAGCAAAAGGGTACCCAGGAACCCTGCCCCAACCCGGGCGATCGCAAAACCGGCTCGGTCATCATCGCAGCCAAGAATAATGACTGTAGAGACGGAAGTTTCGCCCCCCATGCCACGCATTTCAGACATCTGGAGCATCCTCCTCGTACCATCCCGCATGCGCTAGTTACGAATGAACGGAGAACCGATGTTTAGCAGATGATTTTTCTATTTATTCTCAAAGGCTTACGGAGGTTTCCTAACTTCTGGATTGATCCATCGGCAGCCTCAAGTTTCACCACGGTTTCACGCCACCCTCGGGACTACATCTCGGCCCGCCCAGGCCGTCACGGGTTGCCGATGTAGTCCATTCCACGCCGGGCCAGGTACTCACGTAGCATATCGGCTATCCCAGCCCCGGTTATCAGTTCCAGTGACTCATCATCGATCTCTCGACCGAGCGACCTCGCCAGATCCTCGGCCATCCGAACGGCGTCCCGGCGGGAGATGCGCAGATTGACGTTGACGGCGACATTGCTGTTGATATCCACATCTTCAGACGTCAGGAACGGAAGGTAGGGACTCATATCGTCCTGCAACGCCATGTGCGGCACCTTGATGCGCCGATCCGGGCGACTATCATCAACCCCCTCGATCTGCTCTGAGAAAACCCGGCCTCGCGTGCGCATCAGAAACGCCAGATCGGATTCGCCGGCGCGACGCTCGTAAACATGCGGTGCTGGCGGCACCGACTCGGCAATCCGGTCATCGAGCATATCGAAAGGTTCATCCACCGGCTCGATGGACACGGAAAACGAATAGACTTCCTCTTGAGCATCGTCGGCAGCCGCTTTCTCCGGTGAGACTGGCCTCGGCTCCCGATTTGCCCTGATTCGATCTGACTGCCGCTGCTCCTCCCTCTTCGCTCTAAGTCGAGCCAGCTTATCCTGCTCGCTTTGAGCCGGGGAGAGATCACCCCGCGCCACAGCCTGCTCATCTTCGTATCGCCGAAACTCAAACTCGAACATGTCGCGGCAAAAGGGTGCGCCACCGCGGACGTGGTTCATGATCCGATCGTAGATCACTGCGCGTTTTTCATCTTTCCTCTGCGCGATCAGCCGCCGAATGTACTGCCAATCGTCGGACTTGAGGATGCCCGATAAATAGATACCTTCATCACTGGCTGCCGTGACCATATTCTGTAGCCAGTTCGTGCTCTTTCCAAGACGAAGGGCGAGGCTCCTGAAAGTCTCACCGGATTTCCTCATAGCATCGATAGCGGCTCCGATATCCATTGCCGACATGTTTTGACGCTGTATATTCTCGACAAGCTGGATCTGGGTCAGGCCATTCGCACTCGTTGGGTTTATCACCAGAGCCGGAATCTTGCCCCAGTCGTAGCCGCCCAGATGATTGCTACGACGACTGACCAGACCGTCGCGAACCGCCTTGGCGGCCAACCAGCGTCGTTCGCCCGCCACGATCCGGTATCGATCTGGTCCAATCTGAATGACTAGAATCGGTTGCAAAACGCCTTGCTCGGCAATCGAGGCTGCAAGCGAATTAGAATCACCGCCGTCCCACCCAAGGCTATCATCATCAGTCTGATCAATTGAAGATGTCGCGTTTTCGGAATCGGTGTCAGCCGTATGAGCTTTGGTCTCACCTTGCCCATCTTTGGCATCCTCCCCGTCCACACCAAGATCGCCGATAATCCCCTCATAAGTAAGAGCCTCGGTGACATCGACTCCCGGTGTGCGCAACCATCGAAACTTGATGCCCGCCCGCTTCATCCGGCGCGGCTGGTTCTCATCCGGCTCGATCTGGTCGAGCGGAATCATCACGAGAGTCGAATCTGACATCGGCTAAGACCTCAAAAATGTTATATCAGAATCAGGGTGTGACGTGCTGGTCCACGCCCTCTACCCGCAAGGGCAGCCCAGCCTCCTCGCGCGCCTTCACCTCATGCGCCGGCGGAAACACGAACCAGACCCACCAATACGATGCCGTGTAAAAAACAGACGACGTGCTGACGCCCTGCTCAGCAGCCAGAGCCTCGACCGAAGCGTACAGTTTGGGCGGTATCACGAAATTGACCTGCTCCCAACCAGTCACCTCACTATCCCGTAGAAACCCACTCCGCTCACCACCTTTTCCCGTCAAACCCCTCGTTTCCCGCCAGCGAATCCCGGCAGTCAGCCACGGTTTTTCAAGTAAAAATGCGTTCAACATCTCAGCGTGCATCGCCTGAAGAGTCCCGTATTTAATCGACGCGATACTCTTCATGTAGCGATGCAGACGCGACGGCATCCGTGTTGTAGTTGTGATTTTATTGACTGGATTGGGATTCTTTGGTCTCGACATAATGTGCAACTCCTGAGTATCGAATTTATAGCAAAAATATACTACTCAAAGACCCGCCTGGCAACCGCAGCCACCGAAAATCCCTGCCCGGCCCGCGTCGCCGCAAGCCGGGCCTGGTTCAACCGCTCGACGACGGCATCTGTCACATGAACCGCAACACAGATGCTATCGGGAACCTCGCCACGAGCCGCCAGCCGCGCGCCGAGGGCGGCCAGATCGTCGATGTCCGACCCCAGCACGACGGCGTTGAACTGCTCTGACCGCGCCAAAATTGGCAGCCCGGACACAGACCGTGGGGCGCGCACCGTCATATACTGCCGACCTACACCGTCCATCATCAGTTCGACTCCGCCGGGTAAGGGTTGGCAACAGCCGCCGGAGCCAGCGCAGACGGTGACGCGGACCCGCGATAGGCCGGTGCTGCGTTGTACGGTCCGGGAAACACCACATCCTTCGTCACCGCGACACTCATCTGATAGCCGGCGCGGATCACCAAAGTCGGGGCGATGTTGGTGTATTTCTGAAGCAGGTTGGACTCGGCCTGCCCGAAAGTCTGGCTCAGCGATTGCTCGCCAGTCTCCGCCGGTGTGAGCGCCTGCTGACCGTAAGCCCCAGCCGTCGCGTAACCGGGCTGGCTGACGCTGATCCCGACATCGATGATCGACATCAACAGCGCGTTTTTGAAGATCTCCCAAGTGTGATTGTTGACCTCATCATGCAGCCCATCCTTGCCCGACGGGCTGGCCCCCGGCATCTGGCCCAGGCTCACGTAGCTGCCATTCGGCATCAGAATCCGGGTCCAATCGACGCCCACACGGGTCTGTCCGGCGATCACCTTGTTGCTGTAGAACCCGACCAGCTTCGCGCCGGCGGGGATCAGCAGATAAGCCCCGGATTCGCTGTCCCACACGTTCTGGCTGACCATCGCGGTCACTTGGCCCGACAAATCGGAGTTGATCGCCGTGGTCAGCACCGCCGGAATCACGCCGCCCTGCATGAGTTCGTAAGGCGAAGCGGGGCGGCGCACGATGTGAGTGTCATACACCGCCGGGCCGGCCTCGCTGCTCTTCTTGCCGCCCGCCTGCACGACGCCGGGGGCAGCCGCACCTTTACCGGAGGGCTGCCCTTGACTCTGCCACGCCCGACCCTGATGGCCCGAAAGCGCGACCATCTCAGCCTTCTCCTGGGCGCTCTGCTTCACCGGCCCGGTCGCCTGGGCCACGTGGTGATGATGGTTCGGGGCGGCAAACCCTGATTTCATCTGCTGAGCCGGACTCTGCGGCGTCGAGGTGACCCTCGGCGGTACCGGGCGGCCCGGATTGCGATCTGGCGGAAGCTGGGTGTGAACCGTCGGACCCGGCGTGATCTTCGACGAGCCCGCACTGTGCTGATCACCCTTATGGAGCGCGGAAAACCCGTAATAGCCACCGGCAGCCGCAAGAGCGATGAGGCTGCCACCGATCAAAATCGGCTTGCGATTGAGCACCGTCGCGTTTCTGCCGCCATCCGGTTTGCCAAGCCCGTTCGGCGCACCGGCGGTATCACCGGACTCCGAAGCCGGGTCGGCTTTTCCCTTCCCGAAGGTCCGCTTGAGGTTGTCCAAAAGTCCCATGATTTACTGCCCCTCGCGTGTCAGAATGGCGACCCGCGCGGACGATCCAACGCCCGCGATCAGCTTGATCCGGCGCGGCACACCGTCGAGCACGTAATAGCCGTCCTTGACCACGAAATTGACGATCGCGGGGTGGCCGGCGGTGTTGGTCGCGAGGATCGTCGGCAGCCCTGACGTGTTCGCCGCGTTGCCGGTCATCTGGATATACGTGTGGGTAGTGTCGCTGAACACGCGCGCGGGCTTGATCGAGCGGCAATCGCTGGACGAAAACCAGCCACCACCACCGCACCGGATCGACCAGTTGAAGTCAAGATCGGCAGCGGTAAGGCCGGGCAGCGTTGCCACCGTCGAGTCAGCCGCTTCGGTCGCCCCGGCGGTCCACTGCTGCTCCACTTGATCCGGAAAATAAAAACCCACGCGAGGAACATAGTGGCTCTTATCCGAGACGAGATTGACGTAGTAAACCCGATCCTGCCCGCCGGCGCTGGTCGCCGTAATCATCAGATTCGTGTGCAGCCCGGCAAAGCGCGGCGACACCGCGAGGATCGGGCGATTGCCCGCCATGGCCTGCGTGATGTGCCACATACCCGGCTCACCCAGGACCACTTGCCCCGGCTTGTCGCCCTTGGCGAGTTCGATGATCGCCACGTGAAGCGGGCTGGCAACGACGGTCGGCCATGATTGACCGTAGGGATAGAGGATCGTCCCATCAGTCCCGGCGATCGGCGGAAGCGAGGCAATCGTGCCCGCCTTTTGTGCCGCGACCAGCGCATCGATCGCCTGATGTTGAGTCTGGAACGACTCTTTCGCCGAGGGCGGGGCCGCCACCAGCTTGTTCCAGGCCGCCGCAGACGAGACCGAGTTGGTCTCGCCGGGAGGCACGGGTTTACCCGGATGCGCAAGCGCAATGCCCGGAAAAGCAAGGACTGACGCGATGGTCAGCAGGCGAAGTCTGGTCATGGGATTTCCTTTCTTGCTGACCATTACAGGGATTTCTGCCACTGGAAGCTGGTGACGTAGATGCCGAACGGGTTCGACATCGCTTGCTTGGCATTGGTGACCGGCAGGATGCCGTAGCTCACGATCGCCTTCCAATTCTGGACCGAGATCAGCCGCCCGGTCAGGCCGTGCTGCTTGGCAACCCAGTCGATCTGATACGTGCCGCCGGTCGCTGTAGGCTGGCCCAGCGGAATTGCGCTGGTGATGGTCACCGTGCGTGAACCGTCGGCGGAGCCGGAAAATGGGTCGTGCTTCTTGTAGTAGCGGTTGAGCGCCACGGTCATCTTCGATGAGACGTACCGATATGACGAATCAACCAGTTGACGCTGCGCCAGATCGTCCGTCGTGCGCTCCTGAACTTCGGTCAACCACCGGGTCAGCACGTGGCTGACGATCGGCTGCTGCACCGCGCCGGCCCGCACCGCATGAGCCAGCCGCACGGACTGGCCGAGATGATCGACCTCCACAACATATGGCACGACGTGAGTCTGCGCCCCTTCATAAGCCGTGCCGGCTACGCCCAGGGCGGCCACAGCAATCGCACCGAAGGCGGCCAGTCGCCAATTTCGAGCCTGCGCAATGTAAGAGCCGTATCGCTCCATCCATTCCCGCTTGGCTGCGGTGTAGTCGGGGGTCGAGTCACTCATGGTCGGCTAGTTCCTTTCTCATGGTATTGATATAGCAGATTAGGGTAGCAGCCACGGTCAGTGGCTTGTCG
>JAQTXO010000147.1 GCA_028688765.1 Acidiphilium sp.
GCCCCTTCATCCTTCAGCGCCATATAGGTGTGGCCCGAGGGGTAGAGCTTCATTTCGGTGATCTCGCCACGCACCCGCACGCGCCCGAACGCGGTCTCCAGCGTGCGTTTAACCGCCCCGGCGATTTCGGAGACGGTGAGTTCCGGCAGATTTCCGGCGGCTTGGGGCAGGGTTTCGCTCATGGCGGCGGACTATGCTAAGCGCGCGCCGGTTAGACAAGCGGGGGATGGCATGCGGGTTCTGATCATCGGTGGCGGCGGGTGGGAACATGCGCTGGCCTGGAAGATTGCGCAGAGCCCGTTGCTCGCGCGGATGTTCGTCGCCCCCGGCAATCCGGGGACCGCCGCGCTCGGCGAAAATGTGGCGATCGCGGTGGACGATATCGCAGCCTTGGTCGCGTTCGCAGTCGCGCAGCGGATCGACCTGGTCATCCCCGGGCCGGAATTGCCGCTGGCGCTGGGGATTGCCGATGCGCTGGCGGCGGCGGGTATTGCCTGTTGCGGGCCGAGCAAGGCGGCGGCACAGCTCGAATCATCGAAGGCGTTCACCAAGCGGATTTGCGACGAGGCTGGGATTCCCACCGCCGCCTGGGCCGAATTCACCGATGCGGCGGCGGCACGTGCCTATCTTGCGGACCATCCCGCGCCGATCGTGATCAAGGCGGATGGGTTGGCGGCGGGCAAGGGGGTGGTGGTCGCGGCGAGCGATGCCGAGGCTGACGCGGCGGTGAGCGCGATGCTGGAGGATCAGGTTCATGGTGCATCCGGCGCGCGGATCGTGATCGAGGCGTGCATGACCGGCCCGGAGATGTCGTTCTTTGCGATCTGCGACGGCGGCACCGCCTTGTTCTGCGGCACGGCGATGGATCACAAGCGGGTCGGCGAGGGCGATACCGGCCCGAATACCGGCGGCATGGGCGCGATCGCGCCGCACCCCGCGGCGACGGACCCGGTGATCGAGACGGTGATGGCAAGCATCATCCGCCCGGCCCTGGCGGTGATGGTCGCGCGCGGCACGCCGTTCCGTGGTTTTCTGTTCGCCGGGCTGATGCTGACCGATCAGGGGCCGAAGCTGATCGAGTTCAACGCGCGGTTCGGCGATCCGGAATGTGAGGCGCTGATGCCGCTTCTGGCAAGCGATATTCTGCCGGTCCTGCACGATACCGCACGCGGCGGGCTGGATGGCGGGGCGAAACTGACATGGCATGAGGGCGCGGCGGCGGCGGTGATCATGGCGGCGCGGGGATATCCTGGCGGGCATGAAACCGGCGGTCCGATCGATCTGGCGCGCGCGGATGAGGTGTCGGATACCGAGATATTCCACGCTGGAACACGGCTTCAGGACGGCGTGCTGCGCAGCGCGGGCGGGCGGGTGCTCGCTGTTACCGCCACCGGCTCCACGCTGGATGAGGCGCTCGGGCAGGCTTACCGAGCCGTTGACCGGATCGGGTTCCCGACAGGATTTTGCCGCCGCGACATCGGTCGTCGGGCGCTGGAGGCGCCAGCCCCGTCCGGGGTGTGAGAAGCAGTGAACCGATCAGCTGGCGAGAAGATCCTGCATATCGGTCGCGTGGTCTTCTTCGTCCTGCAGGATGGTTGTGAGCATCGCGGTCGTCAACGGATCGCTTGACCCGAAATAGTGAATAAGATCGGTGTAATATTCAACGACCGATTGTTCGGCGACCAGGTTCTGCGCCACCAGACGATCGAAATCGCCGCTGTAATCGGCGCCGAACCGGCTTTCGAGGCCCTTCGGCTGGAAATCGGGCACACCGCCCAATTCGGTGATCCGCTCCGCGACCATGCGGGTATGTTTGCGCTCGTCGTTCGCCTGTTCCTGGAACTCAAACCCGACCTGTTGGTCGCGCAGCCCCCGCGCCGACACCGACATCATGGTGTAGCGCCAGACGCAGAGGATCTCGATGGTGAGCGCCGCCTGCAACAGAGCGATGGTCGCCTGTGGTCGGGCCGAGGCGATCGCATCGGGCTCCAGATACGCCTGCGCGTGAGAGCGCATCGCGGCGACATCCCGGAGAAACAGATTATCTTGTCCCGTCATCGAGCCGGCCATGGCGAAATCTTCCAAATGAACCGGGAGATGGTCCCGGTTGGTTCAACATAGCGCATTTCCGGCAATGATCAACGATGATCCCCGCTTGAGCGCCGCAATGCCCCGGGCTACACGCAGATCAGCCGACGCGCCGGATGGGTGACCGAGCGGTTTAAGGTAGCGGTCTTGAAAACCGCCGAACGTGAAAGCGTTCCGTGGGTTCGAATCCCACCCCATCCGCCAGTTCAGTCCCGGAGTGGGCACTGAATTCACGCCGTTTTTTCCGGTCATCACCTGTGGCAGCCGGGACTTCGAGCCCATGATCCGGGCCTCGCCATCTGCTACCGCAACGCGCTGGGCAAGCGCTCGAAGATGGTCACGGCGATGGCCTCCACCTTCAGGGCGTCGATCGACTTACCAGCGGCGGGTGGCAGACCGCGGAGAATTGGGGTAGCCTCAATCATTGTCATGTCCGAAACCGTTCCCCGCCAGCATGCCGGGTTTCGTCATCTGCGTCAGATCGTCGCGGGCGTAAGCAATGGCGTCATTCTGGTCGGGACCGATCAGCGGATCACCTGGGCCAACGACCGTGCCCTCGCGATGCACGGCGTCGAGTCGATCGAGGCGCTTGGGGAAACGGTATCGGATTACCGGACCCGCTTCGAGCTTCGCTACCGCAACAATCACCGTCTTGCCGATGGCCAGTACCCGATGGAACGCGTCCTGGCCGGCGAGGCCTTTGCCGAGGTCGTGGTCGAGGTCGCTCCCGCCGGCAATAACGAAGCCACCTGGGTCCACCGCATCCGCAGCCTCGTCCTGGTCGATGACGACGGCGTGCCCGACCTTCTGGTACTGATCCTCGACGACGAGACCGAACGCTACAATGCCGAGGAGCGGTTCGAACGCACCTTCAACGCCAACCCGGCCCCCGCGATCATCCTCCGGCTCGACGATCTGCGCCACATCAAGGTCAATCGCGGCTTCCTCGAAATGACCGGCTATACCGAGGAAGACGTGATCGGTCGTTCGGTTTACGAAATCGACGTACTGGAAGGGGCGGCGCGCCGCGAACTCGCCATCGAACGGCTCAAGGAAGGCCGCACCATTCCGCAGATGGAAGGATTGCTGCAACTGCCCGGCGGCGGCGAAAAATGCGTCGTCCTCGCGGGTCAGCCGATCGAAATGGGCGATGTCGCCTGCATGCTCTTCACCTTTGCCGACCTCGACGGCCGCCGCCAGGCCGAGGACGCGCTGCGCCAGAGTGAGGAACGCTTCGAAATCGCCTTCCGCCTCGCCCCGGTGCCGCTGGCCATCGTGCTGCGCGGCAAATGGCGCCTGCTGCTGATCAACGACGCGTTCACCCGCGAAACCGGGTACGCCACCGAAGACGCAATCGGCCGCGATGCTGCGGATCTGCCCTTGTGGGATTGTAAAGACCAGGCCGCCACCCTCCAGAACACCCTCCGCCGCGATGGCCGCGCGCTCAACCTTCCCATGCGCCTGCGCACGGCCTCCGGTGCCGCAATCGAGTGCCTCGTTTCCGCGGCCTCGGTCGATATCAGGGATCAGGCCTGCATCCTGTTTGCGGCCCAGAACGTGTCGGATCGCAACCGCACGGGCGTCGAAGTCGCGCAAGCTATCGAAGCGGCGCTGAAAGACGCGCGCTTCACCGATGCCGTGGTCGAAACCCTGATCCGCCAACGCCGCACCATCGAGCCGACCGACAGCGCCGGACTTGCCGAACTGCCCAGGCGCGCCCGCGAAATTCTCGGCCTCGTGTGCGATGGGCTGAACGATGCCGCCATCGGCACGAAACTCGGCCTGTCGCGCAACACCATCCGCAACCATGTCGCCGGATTGTACCGCAAAACCGGCGTCTCCAACCGTGCCGGCCTCGTCATCTGGGCGCGGGAACGCGGCATCACCGGCGGCGACTAGTGCAGCGATACTAGTCGGTATGGTCAGATCCGACTAGTCGGATTTCAAAAAATACGTGCATTTTTCAGGGGTTTTGCCAATATCTGGCCTGTTCAAACCCGCCGCTCCTTCAAGGCGCGGCCGACAACAGGAGAACGACATGGATAAGGATCGCATCGATGGCATCGCCAAGCAGGTCAAGGGTTCCGTCAAGGAGGCCGTGGGCAAGGTGACCGGCGACCAGAAGACCCAGGCCGAGGGTGCCGCAGAAAAAGCCACCGGCAAGGTCCAGAGCGCGGTCGGCGGTGCCAAGGATTCCATCCGCGACACCTTCAGGAAATAAGGCTGACCAGATAGCCGGCAAACACGTCACGCGCCGGCTCGCCATCATCGCACCCTGTCCGGCACCGTTGCCGGGCAGGGGCGTTTTCCCGGAATTCAGATCATCATCTCCTCTTTGCTGCTCGGCAACCTTGTCGCCGGCGTGGCTTCCAGCGCGGTTTGCGGGGCCGGCAACGTTCGCGGCGGTCTCGCCAAAGGTGCCGGTCCATCGTCTCGACTGTCGCGTCGAGCCTGGGCGCGCGCCCGGGCATTCCACGGTGGGGCCGACCATCAGCCCGGCAGGACCACCTCGCCATCGCCGCGTCGGGTCAATGGCCCCGCGGCGATCACCGCGCCGATCGGCAGCACCCCGTACACATGCGGAAACGCCTGCCCGCCGCGCGAAATCTCCCACCGCACCGCTGCACCCAGCATTGGCAACTGGACCGCCGCAATCACCAGATCGTCCCGGCCCTGAAAGTGCCGATCGATGGTCTCGGCCAACTGCTCCGCCGCCGACAGATGAATGAACCCATCCGCCCGATCCACCACGCTGCCCTCGAACCACCCCGCCACCTGGAATTGCGCGAATTCCGTCTCGCTCAGAACCTTGTAGGCGACATCAGCGGTCATTTCACGTTCCGGCCCATCGTCGCGTGCCGCGACAACGAGATCAGGTACACTTCGAGATCGACCATCGCCGGGCTGTTATAGGCCGGCGCCGCGCCCCCGATGCCCGCGCGGATGCAGTGAACCAACTGCCGCTGCAAGGTGAACACCTCATGGGCCTTCGCATTGTAACGCGGGAAATCGGCCGCCGTGCCGATCAGGCTCGGAATTTTCGCCCCCGTCGGCATCACCCCGACCGTTTTGCCGCCATTGCTGTGGCAGGAATCGCAGGTCACTGGCTTGCTGTGAAAGGCCATGTCCGGAATCCAGGTCCGGGTGCTGCCGAACCGGTCCGACTTGAAGATCGCCGCGCCCTGATCGATCGCCTGCTGCATCGGGGTGATCTTGCCTTCCGGCGGCGTTGCGGCACCGGCCGTGGCACTGGCCACCATCCCACTCGCAAGCACTGCAATGGCGGCAATCCGTCGGTACGTCATGTGATCCGGTTCCCTCGCTGGATGTCGCCACCCTCATAACAGATCGACCCCGCCGCCGCGATGACTTTCCGCAACCCGCATACGACGGAACCCCTTGACTAAGATCGTATCTAGATATATCTAAAACATGTCGAACAAACAGGAGACCCGACATATGAATCCCTTCAACCGCATCCGCGCGATGCGCCATTCCCATCACAGCGATAAATTCGGTGACGATCGCCGCCGCTTCGCCTTCGACGATCGCAGCGAGCACGGCCTTGACCGTGAAGCCGGCGGCCCGGGACGTGGTCGCGGCCTTGGTCATGGTCATGGTCATGGGCGGCACGACCATCGCGGCCCCGGCGGCCGGCTGCGCCGCCTGCTCGAACATGGCGACCTGCGGATGCTCGTTCTGCACCTGATCGCCGAAAAGCCGCGCCACGGCTATGAGATCATCAAGGCGATCGAGGATCTCGCCGGCGGTGCCTACGCGCCGAGCCCCGGCGTGGTCTATCCCACGCTCACCATGCTTGAGGATATCGGCCACGTCACCAGCATGACCGAAGGCAATCGCAAGAGCTTCACCATCACGCCCGAAGGCGCCGCGGCGCTGGCCACCGAGCAACCGGCGGTCGATGCCATTCTCGCCCGCATCGCCCAGACCCAGGGCAACGAACCCGCATTGCCGATCCTGCGGGCGATGGAAAACCTGAAAACCACTCTTCGCCTGAAATTCGGCAGCGGCGGGGCGACAGGCGAAACCACGCGCAAGATCGCCGATGCGATCGATCACGCCGCCCGCACCATCGAGGATCTCTGACATGGCAACCACCAGTGCCGCGAAACTCGAAACTGCCTCGGCCGGGCGCTATTTGGGCCAGTTCTGCAAACATTTCGCCCACCGCGTGCCGGTCAACCTCGCCGAATCGGGCAATGCCGGGATCGTCACTTTCGATGGTGGCATCTGCACCTTGCGCGCCGATGACACCGCCCTCGCATTGCGGCTCGATGCGGCCACAACGGAGGATGCCGACCGCCTTCAGGGCGTGATCGAACGCCACCTTGCCCGGTTCGCCTTCCGCGACGCCCCGTCGCTGGTCTGGCAGATCTCGGCCTGATTCCGTCGCACCCGTACCCAACCGGTTCTGATAGGTGAGGGGCCTGCCCCTCACCATCGCAAACCCGCGCTCAGTGATGATGCGGTTCGTGCGCCAGGAACTCGGTGAACAGCGCCGCCGATTCCGCCGGTTTTTCCAGCGTCGGCAGATGCCCGCAGTCCTTCAGCACATGAAAATGCGCATGGGACAGGTCATCCGCCAATCCCCGCCCGACCGAAACCG
>JAQTXO010000148.1 GCA_028688765.1 Acidiphilium sp.
GAGGTCGAGGTCGCCGGTTGCGATCGCCGCGACGACGCGGTCGGTGAGTTCGGGTGCCGACATTTCGGGCTGGAGATCGTAGGTGGCGACTTTCGGGGATGCGACCATGATGCGGTCTTCGCCCTCGAACGGCGTCTCCCGTCCGCCGTTGAGGAAATAGGTGACATGGGGGTATTTTTCGGTCTCGGCGGCGCGTAGCTGGCGCTTGCCGGCGCGGGCGACCACTTCGCCCAGCAGATTATCCATCGGGTCGGGCGGGAACAGGCTGTGCATGAACCGGTCGAGCGCATCGGAATACGGCACCATGCCCAGCGCCGCCGCGAAGCGGGGCACCAGTGCGCGTTGAAATCCGGCGAAATCGGGGTCGAGCAGGGCAGAGAGGAGTTCGCGCATCCGGTCGGCCCGGAAATTCGCCGCGAGCAGTCCGTCGCCGTCGCTGATGCCGGGATAGCCGGGCAGGACGGTGGGTTTGACGAACTCGTCGCCGGTGTCGGCGGCGTAGCTTGCTTCGAGGGCGGCGACGGCGTCGCGGGCCGCCGCGCCGGAGCCGTCGACCATCAGGTCGTAGGCGAGTTGGACCCGCTCCCAGCGGTTGTCCCGGTCCATCGCGTAATAGCGGCCGATGATCGTCGCGATCTCGGCACCTGCGGGCAGGGAGTCCGCGAGCCAGCGGATTGCGGCGGCGCCGGATTGGGGCGGGGTGTCCCGCCCGTCGGTGATCGCGTGGACGAAGACCGCGATGCCGGCATCGGCCACGATTTGTGCGAGGGCGAGGATGTGGCGCTGATGCGCGTGGACGCCGCCGGGCGAGACGAGGCCGACCAGATGACAGGCACCGCCCGATTGGCGCAGGGCGGCGATGAAGCGCTGGAAGTCGGGGATGGGGGCGAGCGCCTCGGCTTCGATCGCGCTGTCGATCCGCGGCAGGTCCTGCATCACGATCCGCCCGGCGCCGATATTGGTGTGGCCGACTTCGGAATTGCCCATCTGCCCGTCCGGCAGCCCGACATCGCGGCCGCAGGTTCGCAGGAAGGCGTGGGGATTGTGCTGCCACAGCCGGTCGAAATGCGGGGTTCGGGCCAAGGCGACGGCGTTGTCCGCCTGCTCCTGGCGCCAGCCGAAGCCATCGAGAATCGTGAGCATGACGGGTTTAGGCATCGCGTCCTCCTGATCGTCGGGTGCGGCGAACCGGCACCGGTGCGAAATGGCCCCGCCCCTGCGCGCAGGTCAAGGCCGGTCCGCAGTTCCGACCTGCGCCCGGTCGCGCTATATGAACCTCATGCTGATCGATTCCCATTGCCATCTGGATCATTTCGAGGAACCCGAGCGGACCGCCGTGATTGCGCGGGCGGTGGCCGCCGGGGTTGGTCAGATGGTCACGATCGGGACCAGCATGGCCCAGTCGCGCCAGGCGATCGCGATGGCGGAGGCTGCGGCGAATGTCTGGGCGTGCGTGGGCGTTCACCCGGATCATGCCGGGACCGAGGGGCCGGTTCCGGCGGCCGAGACGATCGCGGCGATGACCGCGTACCCCCGCGTGATCGGCATCGGGGAGACCGGGCTCGATTATTTCCACGATACGGTGGCCCCCGAGGTTCAGGCCGCCAATTTCACCGCCCATATCAGGGCGGCGCAGATGACCGGCCTGCCGCTTGCGATCCATGCCCGCGCCGCCGATGACGACATGGCCGCGATGCTGGAGGCCGCTTATGCCGCCGCGCCGTTTTCGTTTCTGCTCCATTGTTTTTCCTCCGGTCCCGAACTTGCCGCGCGGGCGCTGGCGATCGGCGGGTATGTTTCGTTCTCGGGGATTGTGACCTTTCCGAAATCCGATGCCCTGCGGGCGATTGCGCGCGACATTCCACCCGGACGGCTGCTGGTCGAGACCGATTCGCCCTATCTGGCGCCGGTGCCGTTGCGGGGCAGGCGCAACGAACCGGCCAATACGGTTCACACCGCCAGGGTATTGGCCGGGCTGCACGGCATGAGCGAGGCGGCGATGGCCGATCTGACCAGTGCGAATTTTCGTCGCCTGTTCGCCAAGGCGGCATGAAGTTCACCCTCACGCTGCTCGGGACCGGCGGCTCGGCGGGGCTGCCGCAGATCGGCGGGGCCGATGGGTCCGGCGACTGGGGGATGTGCGATCCGCTGGAGCCGCGCAACGCGCGCAGCCGGGCGAGTGCGGTGGTCGCGTGCGGGGGCTCCCGGCTGCTGATCGACACCTCGCCCGAACTGCGGCTGCAACTGATCGCCAACCGGATCGGGCGGATCGATGCCGTGCTGTTCACCCATCCGCATGCCGATCATATCGCGGGGTTGGACGAGGTCCGGATTCTCAACCGGCTGCTGGGCGCACCGATCCCCGGCTACAGTACCGAACAGACCTGGGCGGAGCTGCGCCGCCGGTTCGATTACGCCTTCAAGCCCTGGGTGGCGCCGGAGCCGGGGCAGCCGCCGTCGTTTTTTCGCCCGGTGATCGAGACCCATCTGGTGGCACCCGGCGCGATACACACGATCAACGGATGGAACGTGAACGTGATCGGGCAGGATCACGGGTTCGGGCCGACGCTGGGGCTGCGGTTCGGCAATGTCGCTTATTGCACGGATGTCGTGCGGTTCGACGATGAGGCGCTGGCGCAATTGCGCGATCTCGATACCTGGGTGATCGATTGCTTCACCCGTGGTCCCCGGCATCCGAGCCATGCCAATCTGGAGCAGGTGCTGGCCTGGGAAGCGCAGCTCCGGCCCCGCCGCACGATTTTGACCCATATGGGGCCGGACATGGATTATGGCGCCCTTCGCGCATCATTGCCCGCGCGGATGGAACCCGGTTACGATGGGATGATCATCGAAGGAGAATTCGTTTGACTCACGCCGAACGGCTCGACCGGCTGGCCGAAATTGCGGTCAGGATCGGGGTCAATGTCCAGAAGGGCCAGGAACTCGTCATCAATGCGCCGCTCGATGCGCGCGCGCTGGTCCAGCGGCTGGCCGCCCATGCCTACGATGCCGGGGCCGCACTGGTCGTGCCGCTGTTCGCCGATGATGTGATCCAGCGCGCGCGGTTCATTCACGCCGACGAGGAGAGTTTTGATTTCGCCCCGTCATGGCTGTTCGACGGGGTGGCGAAAGCGCTGGATCAGGGGGCGGCGATGCTCAGCATTTCCGGCTCGGACCCGATGCTTCTGGCCGGGTGCGATCCATCGCGGATCGGCCGCGCCCAGCGCGCCGGCGCCGCCGCGATGAAGCCGATGCGCACCATCATCAGCAGCTTCGCGACCAACTGGTCGATCCTGTCCTTCGCCACGCCGGGCTGGGCCGAATCGGTGTTTCCGGACGATGCGCCGGATGCGGCGGTTGGCAGATTGTGGGATGCGATCTTCAAGGTCAGCCGAATCGACGAGGCCGATCCGGTCGGGGCGTGGCGGGCCCATGTCGCGCGACTGCGCGAGCGGTGCGATACGCTGAATGGTCATCGATTTGCCGCATTGCAGTTTCGCGGGCCGGGCACGGATTTGCGGGTTGGTCTCGCCACCGATCATCTCTGGGCGGGGGGTGCGGTCGAGGCGGCGAACGGGGCGGTGTGCATGCCGAACATGCCGACCGAGGAGGTTTTCACCATGCCCCACCGCGACAAGGTGGACGGCGTGGTCGCCGCGACCAAGCCGCTGGTGCATGGCGGATCGTTGATCGAGGGGATTTCGGTCCGGTTCGAGGCGGGGCGCATCGTCGAAGCGCATGCGAGCGCGGGACAGGATGTGTTCCGCAGCCTGATCGGCACCGATGAGGGTGCCGCACGGCTCGGTGAAGTGGCTCTGGTTCCCGAAGCCTCGCCGGTTGCCCGCTCCGGGCTGATTTTCCGCAATACCCTGTTCGATGAGAATGCGGCTTGCCATATCGCGCTCGGTCAGGCGCTCGCGCTCAACATGAAGGATGGGTGCGATGCGGCGCGGGGGGCCAATGAAAGCCTCATTCATGTCGACTGGATGATCGGGTCGGGGCAAGTCGATGTCGATGGGGTGACTGCAACGGGCGCGGTTGTGCCGGTCATGCGCAAGGGTGAATTCACGCTTTGACATGTTTTGACATCGACATGACATGAATTTCATTCGATTCGGCAGGATTGATTTAGGCTGCGGTTAACTTTTACGTTAGATACTAGGCTGATGATGATTTCAGCGCCGCTTCACGAGAGCCTGCCTTGACCCTGAAAGCGAATGCTTCCCTGCCCACAACAGCCCCCTTCGATGGGGGCTGCGGTGCCTGCCGGACCGGCACCTATGATGTTCCTCTGGCCATGGCGTTTCAGCCGATCGTGGATGTTGAGACCGGGGGCGTCTTTGCGTTCGAGGCGCTGGTTCGTGGCGTCGGCGGCGAGGGGGCGGCATCGGTGCTTGCAGGCGTCACGCCGGCGACGTTGTACGGGTTTGATCAGGCGTGCCGGATCACGGCCATCGAAACCGCCGCAGAACTGGGGCTGATCGCCCACGGTGCCGCGCTTTCGATCAATTTCATGCCGAATGCGGTTTATGAGCCGAGGGCGTGCATTCGCGCCACGCTTCAGACTGCGGCACGCGTCGGCTTTCCCACCGACCGGCTGATTTTCGAGATCACCGAGGTCGAGGCGGTTGCCGACCCGGATCATCTGAGCCGCATCGTCGCCGCGTATCGCGCCATGGGGTTCAGGACCGCGATCGATGATTTCGGGGCCGGTCATTCGAATTTGAATCTGCTCGCCCGGTTCCATCCCGATCTGGTCAAACTGGATCGGGCGCTCATCGTGGGGATCGATCAGGACCGGGTGAGGCAGACGATCGTGCGGCATTGCGTGGCACTCTGCCGCGATCTCGGGATCGAGGTGATTGCCGAAGGGATCGAAACCGCCGCGGAATATGCCACGCTGGTGGAATTCGGCGTCGGGTTGATCCAGGGCTATCTCGTGGCGCGTCCCGGTTTCAGATCGCTTCCGGCACCGCTTTGGCCGGATCGGGCGTGAGCAGGACCAGATCGTCGCGGTGCACGATTTCATCGCGCCCCCGCCATCCCAGCAACGCTTCAATCTCGTCGGTCCGGTGGCGCGCGATCAGGCGGGCATCCTGAGCGGAATATCCGGCGAGGCCGCGCGCCAGGCTGGAAGCATCCGGGGCCAGGATTTCGACCGCATCGCCGCGTTCGAAATCGCCTTCGATCGTGACCACGCCGGCCGGAAGCAGGGACGAGCCGCGCTTGATCGCGCTTGCGGCCCCGGCATCGACGTGCAGGCGGCCAAGCGGGGCGAGGGAGCCGGCGATCCAGCGTTTGCGTGCCGAACGGCCACCGGGTTGCGGCAGGAACCACGTGCAGCGGGCGCCGTCCTGCAACGCGGCGAGCGGATGTTCGGTATGACCGAGTGCCACGGCCATCGCGCAGCCGGCCTGGGTGGCGATGCGGGCGGCGACCAGTTTGGTGCGCATGCCGCCGGAGGAGAAGCCCGGCGGCGGCGCACCGCCCATGGCTTCGATTTCGGGGGTCAGGGCGTCGATGATCGGCAGATGGCGCGCGGCGGGGTCGCGTTTTGGGTCGGCGGTGTAGAGACCGTCGATATCCGAAAGCAGGACCAGTTGATCGGCCTCGACCATTTCGGCGACGCGTCCGGCGAGGCGGTCGTTGTCGCCGAAGCGGATTTCGCCGGTGGCGACCGAGTCGTTTTCGTTGATCACCGGGATCGCGCCGAGTTCGAGCAGGGTGCGCAGGGTGGCGCGGGCGTTG
Source organism: Acidiphilium sp. (assembly GCA_028688765.1). Taxonomy (GTDB): domain Bacteria; phylum Pseudomonadota; class Alphaproteobacteria; order Acetobacterales; family Acetobacteraceae; genus Acidiphilium; species Acidiphilium acidophilum. Next base: position 5,749 of record JAQTXO010000148.1, read on the forward strand.
AGGTAGCGGCGGCGGTCCTCGGTGTCGTCCATGGTGAGCAGGAGTTGCGCTGCGACCAGCCCGTGGGCGGAGAGCGCCTCGCTCCAGGCCTGGGCGAGGCGGATCTGGCCGACCGAGGCGGCGGCCTGCTTTTCCTCAAGCCGCAGGCGGGGCTGCATCAGGCCGAGTTGGCGGCGGGCCAGGGCGATGGCACCCGACGAGACGACGATGACGCCGACGCCGCGGGCGCGGAGCTGCGCGATGTCGGCGGCCATTCCATCCAGCCACGCGGTCCGGGGCGCGGCGGCGGCGGGATCGACGATCAGGGCCGAGCCGATCTTGACCACCAGCAATTTCGCATCGGTCAGGCTCGGCGCGGGGCGGCGGATCATTTGCGGTTCTCGCGCACCATGTCGAACACCGCGCGCAGCACCTCATCGACGCCGATATGCCCGGCGGCGGACATGACCATGACGCGGGCACCGGAGGCTTTGGTTAGGGAGGCTTTGCGGGAGGCGATCTCGCGCGGGGTCATGGCATCCATTTTATTGAGGACGATCAGCTCGGGCTTGGCATCGAGCCCGCCGCCATAGGCGCCGAGTTCGCCGCGAATGGTGCGCCAGGCATCGACCACATGGCCCGCCGCGCCATCGATCAGATGGATCAGGGCGGCGCAGCGTTCGACATGGCCGAGGAAGCGATCGCCGAGACCGGCACCGTCATGCGCCCCCTCGATCAGGCCGGGAATATCGGCGAGGACGAATTCCTCGGTCATCGACAGGCGAACGACGCCGAGTTGCGGGTGCAGGGTGGTGAAGGGGTAGTCGGCGATTTTCGGCCTTGCCGCCGAGGCGGCGGCAAGGAAGGTGGATTTGCCGGCGTTGGGCAGGCCGACCAGCCCGGCATCCGCGATCAGTTTCAGGCGCAGCCAGACCCAGCGCTCCTCGCCCGGCCAGCCGGGATCGGCGCGGCGAGGGGCGCGATTG
>JAQTXO010000149.1 GCA_028688765.1 Acidiphilium sp.
CCCCCGCCTCGTCGCCCTCGCAGCGAACGATCCGCGCGTCCGCGTCATCGATCTCTCGCGCAATTTCGGCAAGGAAGCCGCCCTCACCGCCGGGCTCGATTTCGCCCGGGGCGATGCCGTCATCCCTCTCGACGCCGATCTTCAGGACCCGCCCGAAATCATCGCCACCCTGATCGCGAAGTGGCGCGAGGGTTTCGAAATCGTCAACGCCGTCCGCGCCTCGCGGGAGGGCGACGGTCCGGTGAAGCGCGCGACCGCCCACGCTTTCTACCGGATCATCAACCGGATGAGCGATGTCGAAATCCCCGCCGATACCGGCGATTTCCGCCTGATCTCCCGCCCCGCGCTCGACGCCCTCAAACGCCTGCCCGAGCGCCGCCGCTTCATGAAGGGCCTGTTCGCCTGGGTCGGTTTCCGCACCGCGACCATCACCTACAACCGCGCCCCCCGCCATGCCGGCACCACGACCTGGAACTACTGGAAACTCTGGAATTTCGCGATCGAGGGCATCACGTCGTTCTCCAGCGCCCCGCTCCGCCTCGCCTCGTATCTCGGCTTCGCGGTCTCGATCTTCGCCTTCGTCTATGCCGTGATCACGATCTTCAACAAGCTGATCTACGGCAATCCGGTCAAGGGCTACCCCTCGCTGCTGGTCGCGGTCCTGTTCCTCGGCGGCGTCCAGCTCCTCGCCCTCGGCGTGCTCGGCGAATATCTCGGACGGCTTTACGAGGAGAGCAAACAGCGCCCGGTCTACCTCGTCCGCGCCGCCTGGAACGCGGCACCCGATCCCTCACAGGGCTCGCCCGAACGCCCCGATCACCATTGACGCGACCACGGCGCGTTCGTCAGGTATAAGGAACGTCAACCAGCCGAGGCCATCCTTGCCCTTGTCCGCCATTCGCGAACTCCCGCTCGACCAGTTGCTCCTCGGCGATGCCGCCGAGACCATGCGCATGCTGCCCGATGCCTCGATCGACTGCATCTTCGCGGACCCGCCCTACAACCTCCAGCTCCGCGGCGAACTCCGCCGCCCCGATGACAGCCTGGTCGACGGCGTGGACGACGATTGGGACAAATTCACCGACTTCGCCGCCTACGACGCCTTTTCCCGCGCCTGGCTCACCGAAGCCCGCCGCCTGCTCCACAAGGACGCCACGATCTGGGTGATCGGCTCGTACCACAACATCTTCCGCCTCGGCGCGATCATGCAGGATCTCGGCTTCTGGATTCTCAACGACGTCATCTGGCGCAAAACCAACCCGATGCCCAATTTTCGCGGGCGGCGCTTCACCAACGCGCACGAAACCATGATCTGGGCGGCGCGCGAGCCGAAATCGCGCTATCGCTTCAACTATCAGGCGATGAAATCCCTCAACGACGACACCCAGATGCGTAGTGACTGGACCATTCCGCTCTGCACCGGCAACGAACGCCTGCGCAACCAGCACGGACTCAAACTCCACCCGACCCAGAAGCCCGAAGCCCTCCTTCACCGCGTCATCCTCGCCGCCACTAATATCGACGACGTGGTGCTCGATCCGTTCTCGGGCACCGCGACCACCGCCGCCGTCGCCAAGCGCCTCAACCGCCATTTCATCGGCATCGAGCGCCACCCCGCCTATGTCGAAGCCGGCTGGGCCCGCCTGCGCGAACTCCGCGCTGCCCCCGCCCCTCTCACCGCCTCCGCCACCAACCGCCGCGAAGCCCCGCGCATCGCCTTCGGCGTTCTGGTCGAACGCGGGCTGGTCCCGCCCGGCACCATCCTGCACGACCGCCTCCGCCGGATCGCCGCCACCGTCACCGCCGATGCCACCATCATCGCCGGCCCCCATCGCGGCTCGATCCATCAGGTCGGCGCCCTCGCGCAGAACGCGGCAAGCTGCAATGGCTGGACCTTCTGGCACATCGAGCGCGACGGCAGGCTTGTCGCCCTCGATCATGTGCGCGAAACCCTTCGCCCATGAGCATCGGCGTCACCACCATCGCCTCCATGACCGGCTTCGCCCGCACCGCCGGCACCTACCACGCCACGACCTATGCGTGGGAACTTCGCAGCGTGAACGGCAAGGGGTTCGATCTCAAACTCCGCCTGCCGCCGGGCTTCGATGCGCTGGAACCCGCCCTGCGCGAAGCCGCCGGCCGTCGCCTCAAACGCGGCAACATCTCGGTCGCCCTCACGCTCAAGCGCGAGAGCCTCGCCTCCACCATGATCGGCGAAGCGATGCTCGATCTCTGCCTCGCCCGCGCGCTCTATCTCGCCCGCCGCATCCCGAACGCCCCACCGCCCCAGCCCGAGGCCCTGCTCGCTTTGCCCGGCGTGATCCGCCCGATCGCCGACACAACCGACCCCGACGCCGATGAAGACGAACAGGCCGGCCTCGCCACCGCCCTCGCCGCGAGCTTCGAGGCGGGCCTCGCCGATCTCGTCATCGCCCGCAACGCCGAAGGCGATCGCCTCGCCACCGTCATCGAAACCCTGCTCACGCGGATCGATAACCAGGTCAAAGCCGCCTGGGCCCGAGCCGAAGAGCAGACCCTCCAGCATCGCGTGCGCCTCGAAGCTGCCCTCGCCACCCTCCTCGCCGAGTCCAACCCCGTCGCCCCCGACCGCCTCGCTCAGGAAATCGCGCTCCTCGCCACCAGATCCGACATCCGCGAAGAGCTCGACCGGCTGGACGCCCACCTCGCCGCCGCCCGCGCCCTCCTCGCCGAATCCGCCCCGATCGGCCGCCGATTCGACTTCCTGATGCAGGAATTCAACCGCGAGGCGAACACGCTCTGCAGCAAATCCACCTCGGTCCCGCTCACCGCCATCGGGCTCGACCTCAAGGCGGCGATCGAGCAACTCCGCGAGCAGGTCCAGAACATTGAATAACCCCCGATGAACCGGCGCGGCCTCTGCCTCGTCCTCGCCGCGCCCTCCGGTGCCGGCAAAACCTCGCTCTCCCGCGCCCTCCTCGCGAATGACGGGTTCATCTCCCTCTCGATCAGCGCCACCACCCGCGCCCCGCGCGAGGGCGAGCAGGACGGCGTGCATTATTATTTCAAAACCCCCGAAGCCTTCGCCGCCATGATCGCCAACGGCGAATTCCTCGAACACGCCAATGTCTTCGGTCGCTCCTACGGCACCCCGCGCGCCCCGGTCGAAGCCGCCCTCGCCGCCGGGCGCGACATCCTCTTCGACATCGACTGGCAAGGTTACCGCCAGCTCCGCGCCGCCCTGCCGGACGATGTGATGGGCGTCTTCATCCGCACCCCCTCGCTCGACGATCTCCGCACCCGCCTCATCTCCCGCGGCGACGACGACGCCACCATCGCCCGCCGCATGGCGGAAGCCGAAACCGAACTCGCCCACCAGAGCGAATTCGATTTCATCATCGAGAACAAGGATTTCGACGTCGCCCTGACCGACCTGCGCGCAATCCGCCGCGCCTGCCGCCTCATGACCTCGCGGGTCGTACCGGGGCAGTAGACGTGCAGGAAGCAAGCGCCTCCCTTGCTTCGCGAGCGCCGATCGGCCTAGATATCCGGTAACAGTCCCGGCATCGGGATCAACGCAACGGGAGGTTATCAGCATCATGCCATCACCCGCACCCCCGCCGGCATCTCGCGCCTCCGCGTGGCGGATTCTGCTGCTGATCCCCTTCATCGGCACGCTCTGGGTGCCGTTCTACAACCACCCGCTCCCCGCTCTCTACGGTTTTCCGTTCTTCTACTGGTACCAGCTCCTCGCCGTCCCGGTTTCCGCCTTGATCATCTTTATCGTCTACAAAGCGGAAAGCTGAGTACCCCCATGACAACCGCGACTATCGTCTTCACCATCCTGATCGTGCTCGTCCTGGTGCTCGGCTTCGCCGCCGCGCGCTGGAAAAGCGGAGATCTCACCAAACTCGACGAATGGGGCCTCGGTGGCCGCCAGTTCGGCGTCATCATTTCCTGGTTTCTGATTGGTGGCGACATCTACACCGCCTACACCTTCATTGCGGTTCCCGCGCTGATGTTCGGTGCCGGCGCGCTCGCCTTCTTCGCGGTTCCCTACACCATCGTCGCCTACCCGATCCTCTACGTCATTTTCCCCAAACTCTGGCGCGTTTCAGCCAGACACGGCTTCGTCACCGGCCCCGAATTCGTCCGCGGCCGCTACGGCAACCGCCTCCTCGCCCTCGCCGTCGGCATCACCGGCATCGTCGCGACCATGCTCTACATCGCCCTCCAGCTTGTCGGCATGCAAACCGTGATCGGCGGCCTCGGTATCACCGGCGCCGGCTTCGGCGCGCACCTCCCGCTGATCATCGCCTTCCTCGTGCTCGCCGCCTTCACCTTCACCTCCGGCCTGCGCGCCCCCGCCATGATCGCCATCGTCAAGGACCTGCTGATCTACCTCACCATCATCGTCGCCATCATCGTCATCCCCTACGAGCTCGGCGGCTTCGGCGCGATCTTCGCGAAAATGCCGCCCGCGAAACTCCTGCTGCCCACCCCGCCCGCCGGCAGCGGCGGTCTCTATTCCGGCTACGCCACCCTCGCCCTCGGCTCGGCCATGGCGCTGTTCCTCTACCCCCACGCCACCACCGGCATCCTCTCGGCCCGCTCGGGCGAAGTCGTGCGCCGCAACGCCGTCATCCTGCCGGCCTACTCCTTCATGCTCGGCCTGATCACCCTGCTCGGTGCCATGGCCGTCGCCGCCGGGGTCGCGGGCATGCCGCAATTCGCCGCGGGGTTCAAAGCCTACGGCCCCAGCTTCTCGGTCCCCGCTTTGCTGATCCACACCCTGCCGTCATGGTTCGTCGGCGTCGCCTTCGCCGCCATCGCCATCGGCGCCCTCGTCCCCGCCGCCATCATGGCCATCGCCTCTGCCAACATATTCACCCGCGACATCTGGCGCCAGTTCATCAACCCCCGCGTCACCCCCGGCCAGGAATCCATGGTCGCCAAACTCTTCTCGATCGTCATGATCATCGGCGCTCTGCTCTTCATCTTCGGCCTGCCGCTGAAATACGCCATCCAGCTCCAACTCCTCGGCGGCATGTGGATGATCCAGATCTTCCCCGCCATCGTGTTCAGCCTGTTCACCCGCTTTTACAATGGCTGGGCTTTGCTGATCGGCTGGGCTTGCGGCATCGTCATGGCAACCCACTACGCCCTGCTCAATCACCTCGCCGGTGCCATCTACCCGTTCCACATCGGCGGTTTCACCTTCCCCTGCTACATTGCCATCGCCACCTTTCTCCTCAACGTCGCGGTCTCCACCATCCTGTCTCCCATCATCAACACCTTCGCCTCCGACCGCATCCACGACATCACGGCCGAAGCCGATTACGTATGATCGCGCGGCCATCAGAGCAACGGCTTGGAAAAGACCAAGGGGCGCTGCCCCCTGGACCCCCGCCAAAGGCAGATCCTTTGGAATCCACTAGTTTCAGGCAAGGGGAGGGCGCGGCCTCGGTGGTTCCGTCGATCTCGCCTGTGTCGCCCTCCCCTTGCCTGAAACTCCAGGGTTCTAAGGGCTCGGCCCTTAGCGGGGTCCAGGGGCAGAGCCCCCGGCCTTTTTCGCCCCGTCTGCCGAGCCACCGCGCGCCGTGAGCGGACTTTTACCGCGACGGGCGCGGCGTGGGGCGGCATTCGGGTTCATCATGGCGACGATCCTGCTCGACATGCTGGCGATGGCGATCGTCTTGCCGGTCCTGCCCAAATTGATCCAGGGTCTGGTACGGGGCGACACGGTGGTTGCCGCGCATGTGTTCGGTCTGTTCGGCGCGGCATGGGCCGCGATGCAGTTCATCACAGCACCGGTGCTGGGTGCCCTGTCCGACCGCTATGGCCGCAGGCCGGTGATATTATTGTCCTGTCTGGGTCAGGCCGCCGATTTCGTGGTGATGGCTCTGGCGCCGGATGTCGCGTGGCTGCTGGTCGGGCGGATGCTGTCGGGCGCGTCATCGGCGAACATTGCGGCGGCGAATGCGTATATCGCGGATGTCACGCCGGCGGAGCGCCGGGCAGCGGCATTCGGCATATCCGGCGTTGCGGCGGCCTTGGGCTTCGTACTGGGTCCGGCGCTGGGCGGAATTCTGGGCGGGGTGTCGCTGCGCCTGCCATTCTGGTTCGCAGCCGGTCTGGCATTGGCGAATTTCATCTACGGGTGGGTTGCGCTACCGGAATCGCTATCGAAGCGGGCGCGCACGCGGTTGACCTGGCGCGGCCTCAATCCGCTATCGGCGCTCGCATTCTATCTGCGCCCCGGCATTGCGGCACCGGCGACCATCTATGCGCTCGGCACGCTGGCCCTCCAGGCGATCCCCTCGGTGCTGGTGCTCTACGTGCAGGACCGGTTCGGCTGGATACCGCTGAAAATCGGCCTGACCCTTGCGGCGGCGGGAATCGGCTTCGCTCTGGTCGGTGGCCTGCTGGTCGGCCCGGTGGTCAAGCGGTTCGGCGAGGTTCGCACGCTGATTCTGGGGCTATTGCTGGGCGCGGCGGGGTTCGGGGTTTTCGGCTTCGCGCCGCGCAGTCTCATCTTCTGGGCCGGGGTGCCGGTGATCTCGTTCTGGGCGCTGGCGATGCCCTCGGTGCAGGGGATCATGGCGCACCGGGTCAGCGGCGCGGCGCAGGGGCGGTTGCAGGGCCTGCTCAGCAGCCTGTCCGGCCTCACCGCGCTGATCGGCCCGCTATTATTCACCGCGATCTATGCGAAATGCCTC
>JAQTXO010000150.1 GCA_028688765.1 Acidiphilium sp.
TGGCACGACAGAAAAATGGTGGATCTCGCCTGTCGCGCCTCGGGCCTCTCCGAGAGAACCCGAAAAATAAACTGGAATTTTATTTCGTGATGTCTTATATCGACTGCCCCATCGGTCTCGTATGTTATGGACCGACCCCTTCTTTGTCTGGTGACGACAATGCACACTTACGCGACTATCTTCATACTCGCTCTTCCGTTTCTTGTGATGGGGTATTTCCATCTTCTGTTCCGTGGCCAAAACCCTGCCGATTTGTTGCCGAAGACTGATCACGTGGGATTTAATTCCGCCGACTTGAGCCAACGCGGCATTCTTGATTGCGGCAGGGCAATCATGAGCGAAATCGACATAGCTGGGCCGAGGAGCTGCCTGTTCTCTCAAGTTGACGCTGAAGATATCTCGCCTGTCACGGAAAGGGCGAGCGCTCCGTTTGATTCGGACAAGTTGAACCAAGCGATCAATCCGGCGACGGGTTTGCTGATGGTGAGCGGAGACTCTGTCGGCGTGGACGTCGGGGGCAACCCCTTCGGCATGGACAACCATGACCATTTTGGACTGATGGATCATGGCTCAGGCATCAACTGAGAAGGGGCGGGTTCGTTGTTCACGCTTCCTGGATCTGCATTAAATCCGGGATCGGGTGTCGGCTTATCAGAACCCATAATTCCTTGCGATCCAGTCATCGCCGGCGGGGGTGCGTTCAAAGGACGTGGTGTCAAATCCTTCGCCGGCCGCATCCCCACCGGTCCCGAGTTGATCGTTTTTCCTGCCATGTCGCCGCGGTAATCAGCAACCTGTCCGTCAACGGCAACTGCGGCCCCCACGTTGGCCGCTCCCTGCCCGACACCCCGTGTGGCGCCAGTGCGGATATCCCGCCCGTTGGCGGGCATAGCCCCGGCGTTGCCAGCGATCTCGCTGAATGTCTGATTACTACCCGACATCCCGGCTATCACCGCCCCGGCGCCGCCGCCCATCTGGCTCTGAAGTGCCTGGGCACGGGCCGACACCTGCCCAACTGCCGCGCCTGCATCCGGGTCAACCAGTCCAATAATGCCGCCACTCACGGCCAGGCCGCCCGGGCTGCTATTGTTCGTGGCGTAATCCAGTGCGGCTGCAAAAGTCCGTTGTCCAGCATTGGTCGGATACAGCGCCCTCAAAGTGGGGCTATCGGCCGTCTGCTCTATTGCCCGTTGATCACCTGCCGACACACCCTGTCCGTTCAGGATACGATTGTTCAGGGTGGTCCACCCGCCTGGAGTGGAATCGGCAAGCTGCGTCGCTTCCTTGATGCCGACGGCTATTTTCGAAGCCGACTGGCGAGTCTTCACAGCGGTTTGCTGCGCCGTTTCGTTCAGACGCACGGCGTTTGAAACTTGTCCCGCCTGATTGTCCATTCGAGAAACCGCTTCCTGGAGCTGGGTACTCCCAGTTTCTGCGGCGGTAGCGAGAAGATTCCCGGTCTCCGCAGCTTGTACCCCAAGAGTTTTATTGTCCCGCAGCGACGTCTCTGCGTTACTCGCAATTTTAGCCGCTTCGGCGCTATCTACGCCTGCGCTTGCTTGGACGGACTCGCGGAATCCCCCACCATCTCCAAACGCCTCAATCCCTTGCGCAGCATACGCTGCGAACGTGGCTCCAACGGCCGCCTGCTGCGTTTTTGTCAGGCTGATTCCTCTGCTCACGTTCTGTCCCAACGATGCAGCGGATTGAAAAGCATTTGAGGTGGATGAACTCTCGCCGAAGCTGTTCTGCCGGCTATCATTCATACCCGCGCTGCTGCTCGCGAGCTGCTGCGCAACGACGCCGACCGTAGTCCCGAATGACTTGGCGGCAGTCGCTACCGCACCAAGACCGAGGCTGCTCACAGCACTGGCCGTAGAATCACCTGTCACCGTACCGGTGCCCCCTTCGGCCACGGCCGACAGTCCCGAGCCGAGGCTTCCATTGCCCGCCATCGTCCGCTGATAGACCGAGTAGGACCCGGTGGCCCCGGTCATGGTGGGAGCACCCATAGCCGGCGCCTCGATACCGTCCGCCCCGCGTGTGGCGCCACTGGCTCCCTGCATATCCTGAGCCAGTCTTCCCAGGACAGTGAACGCACCGGTGAAGATCGCCAGGGTCACGACCGGCGTGAGGCCCAGCATCGTGTTCGCCGCGTTCAACTGAAGTTCGAGCTTCTGAAAGAACAGCGGAAGCGAACCAATCGATGTCCAGAACGGCACCACCTGCCCCGGACCAGATGCAGCATAACCGACACCTTGGCCCAATCCGAGCGCATAGCTCGCGCCGAGGGCAAACGTGTTCGAAATCGTGTCCTGGCTATAGTCGTTGATGATCGCGGCGACCGGAAGCCAGGATTGCGTCCAGATACCGAAGAATATGAATTTCCCGGCGATCCCTATGCCGGATGTGCCGGCCGATACCATGATCAGTGCGACCAGCGGCGTGAGCGCGATGAACAGGAACTGAAGAATGCTCATCATTGGGAGCAGGTTGATGCCGAACAGCGTCGCAGATGTGGCGTTGTTCGTTTGCTGGACAGTCATGGCGTTGTTGATGACATCGCAATAGCCCGGCAGCGCGCCGGTGAGGTTCGCGCTCAACGGATTCCTGGCGTAGTTCAGACCGGCATCGAACAGGCATCCATAGATGTCGTTCTCCATAAACTGAACGCCGGTTTGGGCCGTTGACTGAAGTGAGCAGCCAACAGCCTGCGACGGGCTGCTCGGGGTGCCTCCGCCGCTGCAAAAAACCGTTTGAAGATCTGCCCCGATCGTGTCCGGACCTATCGCGCTGTTCCCGGCACCGTCACCGGTTGGCGCAACCGGACCAACCGGTTCGGCCAGCTTCATCGCAGAATAGGAGAGATTCAACGACGGGTGCGATGGTCCATTCGCGTCCTTCATGTAAGCGTTTATTGAACCCTGGATCGCCGTCGCGGCCGCCGTACAGGTCATGGACTCCGACCCGTTCGGGTATTGCGGTCCATAGACGACGGTAAGGCCGGGGGGCGGGGAGCTGAATATCGCGTTCGACGCGATACCCGCATTCAGGACCTGGGTCTGGGTCGCGGGACCGCTGGTCGATGTTCCGGTCGCCTGTGACAAATTATAGGACTCGCAATGGCTCATATAGGCCATCATCGATTGGACATCGTAGTGATCATTGTTGAAGAATTGGTTATACAGCCCGTGGATCGCTTCGAGCTGAGTGAGCGGCCCCATATAGCCCTGGGGGCCGAATATCCCTTCAACACCTTGCGTCGCACTGACCGGCTGAAAGGCCGTTCCGATCGCCTCGGAGAAATCCGCCGATATCTCTGAGACGATCCCGGCGGTGTACGCGATGCCGACTGGAATCCCGGAATACGGTCCGAACACCTGGCCGTCCGTAATCGTCTCGACCGTGACGCTGGTGGTCGGGACGAACATGACGAGGAACAGGACCAACATGATCAGGATGTTGTGCATCTCGAACCGTTGGGTGGAGATGCCCTTCACGGCCAGGAACAGGAGCGAGAAAATCAGACCCAGAGCAGGCAACGAACCCAACCCCAACGAACTGGTCATCAACCCGTTCGATGGGTTGAAAAGCATCGACAGTCCGATGAGCCCCTGTGTGAATGGGTAAGCGTTCCCAACCACATAAATCGTGGGAACCCAGCTCATCGGCTTGGCGGGGTCATAGTGGCACTGGCCGCCGTGATAACTGCATCGATGCCTTGTTGTTGCCGAAGTAGTTTCAGTGCGCGCGCCCCGTAATAATGCGATGTCGCCTGTAACTGCCTCATCACCCCCCCCAGCCAGGGCGGAGGCGTCGTGTTCTTGCTCCCGTCGAACACATCCTCGGCCGTCGATCTCAGTGCGTTGGTCAGATTGAGCGCGTAATCGGCAACGATCAGGGGCTCAAGCTGGGATGCGATGAGGTTCACCATGCCCGGCTCGTGCTGCACGTTGAGCATGTCGGTGAAGATCGGAACCGGCGTGATCGCTATGAATGCCGCCGCTTTGCTCGACGGTGACGGTGGCGTGCCGCTGGTCACGTAATTGACCAGCCCCGTGTAACCGCCCCCCCCGAAAAGCTCATCGTGAACCTGCGCTTTTATCCCGATGAAAGACGGGTCAACCGTCGTCAACGAACCCTTTTCAACCGCAAAGCATGTGTCCGGCGTGGGAAGGCCACCGACGGGAAAAGCTGGATAGCTGACTGTCGTGCCATTGGAGCCTTCACCGGTCCAGGATTCGCACTGCATGACGGCACCGCCGCCACCCTGTCCACTGGTTGATCCGCTGGGACCGTTTACCAGATCATTGATATTCAGGCTTGGCCGCAAGGTGTATCGCTGTGGCGAACACTGCGCGACGCCGGCAGTGCAGTTCGCCGCGCCGGTCGTCCCGATCGTTGGGTGGATAATCACTGTCCCGAGTACGGACATCATCATCTCTTCGGCGATCGTCGGCGTGGCGGTAAAACCGGCGAGTTCGTTGATTGCGCCGGTGTCCTGGAGCCCCTTCCAGGTCATATTCCCGATCAAGGGGTTGTTGATCAGATCGGGGGCTGCGGCGGGCGTGGTGGGGGAACTCGCCTGAGCCGTCTCGTTCGCGGTGTTGGGATCGACGAACTGGTTCTCGAAAGAGCTGAACGCACTACTGACGGTCCCATCCACCGACTGCCACATGCCTTCGGCGGCCGATGCCAGGCTTCCGGCATTCGGATTCAAACCCGGAAGGTAACTGACGAGGCCCTGCGCGAGCTGGCACGAATTCTTCATCAGAGAGTTCATCTTCTCCATCTCGTTCTGAATCCACGCCAGGTCCGACATGCACTTGGGGCACTCATATCCAATGGCTTCGATGAAGGCGTAGGAGATCGCATTCTGGCCGATATCGGTAATCAGCGCAGTGAATTCCTGGGCATTGATGAAGCTGAACGACCCCAGAAAGAGGTTGATACCGCCGCAGCCGCCTGAGATGTTCGGCGGCGCGAAGGAAAGCAGGTTGAAGTTCTGGATCGGCGCCCTGACCGCAAGATAGCCGGCGGAGTAGCCGAACCGGTCCTGCGTGCTGAAGGCGGTGGGACTCCCGCTCGCCGAGTCCGCAAACATGTTCTGAATGACCGATTGCAAACCACCACCGGCTTCGGCCCTTCGGGGAGCGAGGAGCAATGCGGTCGGCGCGACGAGAATGCCGATTACCAGTGTCCGGATAAGACGAACTCGACGTTTCATTTCGATGTACCTTCGGCGTCTGGCGAGACGGTGTACGGGGCGGAACCGCTGTAGCTGGAGAGGTTTCGCAAGGTCTGGCGGTTGACGTAGCTGCTGATCGCCGTAGGCGACATCGAGCGGTCGCGGCCGATCGCATTCAGCTCTCTCGGCGTCATCACGCCGCGGCGGTAGGGATTGAGCTGATCGAGCATGTGTTGCGGGACCAGATCCATATAGGCCGCCGCCTTCTCCATCTCGGTTTCCAAGCCCTGAACCGTGGTCATGCCTTGAGCCAGCACCACGAAATTGTTGGGCGGCCAGACCATGACGACGGCTGGCGTCTCCACAAGACCCAGCCGTTTGGCTTGTCCATGATCGACCATCACGACCTGATCGCGGGGGATCTTCGCCAATCGCTTGCCATTCATGGAAACATAGACTGCGGAAAGGCCATAGGTCCGTACGAGCTGGTTCACCAATGGAAGCTCCAGCTTGCAATAGGGACAATCGGATTTGAAGAAAAACCAGATTCCGACTTTCTTAGAAAGCATCCTGATGACTTTGTTCTTGGACTGACGGATCAGGTTGAGCACCGCGTTGTTTGTGCCGTTGCCCATCGGGATGAAATTGTTCTGGTTCAAACTGGCGGTAAACTTCGTGACATAGGACGCTTCGTCCGCGAAGTTCTGCGCGCGATCGAACATGACTTTCTGGAGATAGTAATAGGCCGCGACGTTCTTTGGCGTCGGATTGTCGAGAGCCCGCGCGAGGTATTTCGGCATGTTGATCCGAAGCCATTTTGCGGACAGCACCGCCGGCCCCTCCTTCACGACAACGACCGGGCGAGGGGCTTTCTTGGGCGGCTTGGCTATGACCTGCACGACGGGCTTGGGCGGGGGCGGGATTGGAACCAACCGCGGTGGTGGGGGCGGGGTGATGTACCAGAAGAACCCGTGTGCATCCGGAACATGCGCTGCGGTCTGCGCGAAGGTGGCGGGCATCGCTGTGATGAGAGCCGTAATCCCTCCCGCGAGCAGCAGGGCGATGCGATCACTGGCCATTATGCGCCCGGACCATCACGAGCGGCTGAACTGCCCTGGCCATTTCCGTCGCCGGCGGTCGCGGCGAGCCGAGAACGGCAGCAACGATGCCGGCGACGTCGTCGCGATCCTCCGCCGCGTGGTCCCTGGGATCTCGCGCGGGCGCGGGCGAGGTGTCGTCGAGGTTCATCTCCGGCCAGCGGTGCATCGCCGTCGGTCCCATCGTGACGAGACCCGACCAGGCCGCCTGCGCGGTTGCCGCAGTGGCGGGAGTGGCTGTAGGCGTCCTGACAGGACTGTCCTCGATCGAGTAATGGATTTTCAGGTTGCGCGCGAAGCGCTGGACATACCCCGACTGCCAGGCGAGCCAGGGGTGACTCCCGGCATTGTAGCAGGCTGCCGCCTTCAAGGGATTGTTGCCG
>JAQTXO010000151.1 GCA_028688765.1 Acidiphilium sp.
GATGCGCTCGGAGGCGACGAGGCGGTAGGTGAAGTATGTTTCGTTATCGGACTTATTCCGGGTTTTTGTTTTGCGGATAAACATTGCCGAGACATGAGGCTGGTGCCGCGGGGGGTCAAGGGATCATCAATAATATTATGGCACTACAAATAAAAGCAAAACATAAAGTATGCAATATCAATATGTTACGCGGTTTCGTTGCAAATTATGATCGTTTTAGAGCGTGATAGGTTTAAGTTGAGTATCCTGCATCCTTGAAATAGTTGGCGCATTCCTGTGGAGTGATCCTGTCGAGCAGGGTCCCGATGCAGGTTTCGGTTTGTGCGATTGTTCGTGCGTTTTCCTTGCGGAGGAGGGTCTTGAGCTTGGAGAAGGCTTGCTCGATCGGATTGAGGTCTGGACTGTACGGGGGCAGAAAGAACAGCTTCGCGCCGGCCGCCCTGATCGCGCGTCGCACGGCCAAGGATTTGTGGCTGCTCAGATTGTCCATCACGACGATGTCGCCGGGCCGTAGTGTCGGCACCAGGAATTGCTTTACCCATGCGAGGAAACTGATGGCGTTGATCGGACGGTCGAACACGCAGGGGGCGATGATCTCGTCGCACCGCAGGCCAGCGACGAAGGTCAGGGTTTTCCAGTGACCATGCGGCACTTTGTCGACCAACCGTTGACCGATGGCGCAGCGCCCGTGCAGACGCGTCATGTTGGTCTTGGTCCAGGTTTCATCGATGAAAATCAGTCGGTTGGCATCGATCCTGCCTTGCACCTGGCGCCATTGCCGGCGGCGCCGTGCGACGTCAGCGCGGTCTTGCTCGCTGGCGCGCAGCGTTTTTTTTAAAGGTGAGGCCTGTGTGGTCGAGGAAGTGCCACACGCCGTAGTAGCTGATCTCGACGGCGCGTTGGCGCAACTCAGCCAACAGTTCGCGCCCGGTTATATCGGGCTTCTTCGCGATCCGCGCGTTGATCCAGTCTGCCTCTTTGGCGAGCTTGAAAGGCTTTTTGCCTCCCATCGGCAATGCTGCCGGACTGCCCACCGCATCAGCACGCTCCACCCAGCGGATCGCGGTAGAAATCCCAACCTGATAAAGCTCAGCAGCCGCACGTCGGCTCATCCCCGCGGCCACGGCTCCAACAACACGCTTACGCAAGTCCAACGAATAGGGTGCACCCATCGATGCTGGCCTCCATTCCAGCCAGCACCTTGAATCGTATTTTCCGCCGCGCCGGAATCCCTAAACCCGACCCAACCTTAAGAAATCATGCTCTAGTGCTAAAGATGGGCCAAGGCTCGGATACGCCGTCGTCCACGCCCCGCCAATGCCATACAGACTGCTGAAACTGGCGGAGGTTTATGGGTAAGCAGGTAATTGCTTCGCGAAGCGCTTCAATGCGGTATGGGTCAGCTTAATGTCATCGCGCCCTAATTGCGCCGATGGGGGCAGCCGCGCGTCGTGGTGACCGACAAACTCCGCTGCTACGATGTGACACTCCGCTCGGATTGCCGCAGTGCCGATCACCGATCGCACAAGCGGCTGAACCACCGGATCGAAGCGTCCCATCGTCACACCAGGCGACGAGAAAAAATCAAGGGGCGGTTCAAATCACCGGGTCATGCCCAGAGATTCCTCTCCGCCCACGACCAGATCACCACACTGCTCCGCCCAAAACGCCACCGCCTCTCCGCCCGATCATTCCGGCACGCAGAGCCGACGCGTTTTCACTCTGGGGTGACTATGCCTCAAATCTGGCTGCCTAATCGATCACTGCCACTCCAGCCGCGCCCCTACCAATCAACTTGACAACGCCCCTCCAGTCTATTCATGCACTCATGCCGCTATTCTCCCGATCGAAATGGTCACGAGTGTCCCGAATGGTCGGCCGCAGCCCGCGCCTCGGTTACTTTTTGTCACCCAAGGTCGCCAGATAGGCGATCACGTCCGCGCGTTTCGCGGCGTTCGGCATGCCCATGTAGGGCATCTTGGTGCCCGGTACGTCGGCCTGTGGGTTCTTGAGGAACTTGTCGAGCGCTGCCACGGTCCAGACGATGTGGGCGGATTTCAGCGCGGGCGAGAACTGGAAACCCGTCACGCTCGCGGCCGGTTTACCATAGACGCCGTAAAGGCTCGGGCCGATGCCGTTCTGTCCGGCGGCCACGCTGTGGCAAGAGGCGCATTGGGCGCTGAAAATTGTCTTGCCCTTGGCGGTATTGCCGGCGGGCATGGTGCCAGCCAGCGCAACCGCAGTGAAACACGCCGTCGCGGCGGCCAGGATGGGGATTACGATACGTTTCGACATCGATAGCCTCCTGTTGAATGTGCCTCTAGAATGGCGCAAATCGTTTCAGAATGCCAGCCAGATGCCGGCGAACAGCGTGTCGTTAGCCCCCGCGCTGCGCCCTGCCCCGTCATAGTTGCGGGCGATTCCATTGAATGTCGGATACATCGTGTTCTCGACGAAAAATTTCGCATTCAGCCAGGGCAGCCAGGCCGGGCCGCCATTGTTGAACGGGTAGTAGTCGAGTTCGGTGGTCCAGCTATTGGTGTTCGGCTTGCCGTTGGCGCTGCCGCCGATCGGGGATGCGGCGTAGAGCACCGGATCGGCATTGCCATAGATCGTGTTGAAGGACTCGGTGATGCCATATTTCTGGGACAAAAGCTCGGAGACGGTGAGCGTAATTGTGTTAAGCGTGTCGGACGGATTTCCCGCGAGGCCGAGCGGATAACTCGCCCGCCAGTCCTGCGTCTCATGGATGACGTTCGCCTGCACCGAGAATGCCTGCTTCGCAGTGATATACTGGAACTGCGAATCCGCCGCGACATCGAGGATCCGGTCGGTTGGTCCATTGATCATACCCTGCGGATAGGGTCGATCGAATAACGCATAGGAACCGATCTCGAACGAACTGCTGCCCCAAGTGTGCTGGAAGGCGAAGCGGAGATAGGGAATAACGCCGTCGATTTGGGTGGCGGGGCCGACGCCGAGCGCGTAGCTCAACCGGTTCGGCAGCGACTTGTATAGATCGGCCTCGGCATAGATCATATTTTCCGGCGTCAGGTTGAGCGCGCTATAGGCGCCGAACCCATACACACCTTGTGCCAGTGCTGGAATCTGCTGCTCCGCCGTCGGGCCGTTGGCAAGCTCCGATGGAATGTATGGGTAGCCCCAGCTCGGCGGCGTGTTCCACAAATCGGTCACGCCCGGTGCGTTGTTGACCGTGAAGCCGTAGTATAGTGGCTTGCCGAACAGTGTGGCGGGTCGTGCGAGACGGATATCGGTATTGTCCCAGTGCCATTGCCGGGCGACACCATCATAGGTCACCTGGATGAACGCGCCAAGGCCGAGCTTTGCATCGAGCGCGCCGCCATAGAACAGGCTGGTCTGCTGTGCCGCCCAGGCGTCGTTCGACTTGAAGCCGGGAGCCAGGCCACCCGGCACCTTGTTGTGCAATTGGGTGAAGCCGATCTGCGACATCAACGCGACATTCTTCCAGGTCGGGAACATCCCGCCCGCGATATATCCCTCCAGCTTGAACTCGCGGCCATAGGGCGTGAGCTGCGGAAAGCCGATATGGCAGGCCGAACACGGCTCCCCAGTTTGTGCGGCGAACGCCGGAATCGCATGCGCGGCATGCGGTGACAGGAGGGTGAGACACGCCGCAAAGCCCGCGGCATACCTTAGTTTTCGGCCATTCTGGCGTATCGGTATCATGATGCCCTCTGTGATGTCCTAGGATCACGATGGGACGAAACGAGGGAGCGTTCATTGATCCTGATCAATGACCGTGGGCGGCGTTGGGGCATTGTCAGTTCAATTCCCGCGCCAGATCGATGGCTAGTTTCAGGCGATGGTCTTCAAGGTTGAGGTTCAGTTCCGCGGTGTGTTTGGGTTCGATGCCGTCTTCCGACCAACCCCAGACTTGGGCGTTCAGCGCGGTGATCAGGTCTTCCGGGAGGCCGAGCGCCTTGCCCACGTCGCGCAGGGCCCCCTTGGTCTGATACCGGATCACGGTGGAGCAGAGGGCGGCATGATCACGACTATAGGTGTCGAACACCCATTGCGTGACGATCTCGCGGCGTTCGTGCTCGGGATCGACATCGATATCCGGCGGTTCGCGCTGTTCCTCGGAGATGAACCGTTCGAACAGCAGGTCGTTGCGCTCCGGATCGATCGAGGTGATGCTGAGCACGAAGAAGACCGCAGACCGGAACTGATAGCGGTCGAGGATAATTTCGACTTGCATCCGAAGCTGATATGGCTCATATTATGTCCCGTAAAAGAGGTATTTTGTGAGGCATAATGGCCGACTACACGACAAATACAAGGTCTGATAAAGGTCAAGGTGACTTTCTAGCGGAGGTGTTCTCACCCAGTGGGGACATCCAGCTCGAACGCTTCACGCAATTGCTGCGTGTCACCAAGACAGATCTGGCATTTTCAATTGGCCTGTCCAGAGAAGCGATCTCCAAAAGCGCCAGATTCAATGCCCCAGCGACTCAAGCTAGGCTGCGTGAGACGGCCGAGATAATCAATCGCATCTTGCCCTGGTGTGGGTCCGTGCCGCAGGCATTCTCCTGGTTCCGTTCGCAGCCGATCCCAGCCTTTGGGGGAATAACTTCCGAGGATCTGGTCCGAAGTGGTCGGATTGCCGACCTCAAGGATTATCTTGCGGGCCTGGCGGATGGCGGCTTCGCTTGAGGCTACAGACGATTGTTTACCGCGCACACAACCCGAGATGGGCCTGGGCTCCAAATTCCGGTGCCGGAGCAGCCACTCATGGCGGCCGCTTCAACCCTGTGGGCGTAAAAGCACTATACACCTCGCGCACCTTCCAGACAGCATGGCTGGAGGCGCAACAGGGCTTTCCATACAAAGCTCAGCCGATGACGCTATGTGGCTACGATGTCGATTGTGAGAACATTCTCGATCTGACCGACAAGGATATCCGCGCAGCCAGGAATGTAACGTTGGATGACCTTGGTTGCGCGTGGAAAGACCTCTCTACAAGGAAGATCGAACCGCCATCTTGGGCGATGATGAAACGGTTGGCCGCTGGCGGTGTTGCAGGCATCATCGTCCAAAGCTTCGCGATTGGCGCTACAGCGTCCGACGTCAATGTGATATTCTGGAAATGGGGCGATGTACCGCCTTACCAAGTGAAAGTCATCGACAATGCCGGGCGGCTGCCGAAAGATATGAGTTCCTGGACGTGAAACACCATTGGCAGCGACAGCCGGCAGCTATGCGCCTCATGTCAGACGACCGGCCTGCCGTCGTCGCGCAGCACGACATAGATCGAGGGGATCACCAGCAGGGTTAGCGGCGTCGATGAGGCGAGGCCAAACAGCAGCGAGATCCCGAGGCCCTGAAAAATCGGGTCGGGCAGGATGGCGGCGGCGCCGATCATGGCGGCGACGGCGGTGAGCAGGATGGGTTTGGCGCGGATGGCCCCGGCCGCGAGCAGGACGCGGCGGATCGGGGTGACGCCGTCCTGACCATGGCGGATGAAATCAACCAGCAGGATCGAGTTGCGTACGATGATTCCCGCGAGCGCGATGAAGCCGATCATCGAGGTTGCGGTGAAATAGGCATTCAGCAGCCAGTGACCGAGCATGATGCCAATCAGCGTGAGGGGCACCGGGGTCAGGATCATCAGGGGGATCTTGAAGCTGCGGAATTGCCCGACCACCAGGACATAGATGCCAAGCAGCGCGATAATAAATGCGCCGCCCATGTCGCGGAAGGTGACATAGGTGACCCGCCATTCACCGGCCCAGCGCACCGTGGGAGTGGCATCATTCAGCGGCGGGGCGGACAGGCTGATGGCGGGCCTTGGCACCGCTTTGGTCCAGTGATGCGTGGCGATTAGGTGATCGACCGCGAGAATGGCATAGATCGGTGCCTGAAACTTACCCGCCATGTCTGCCTCCACCATATCGGTGTACTGACCATCGCGTCGGTACAGCGAGTAGGAGCCTTCGGTCTGACGGGCAGTGACAACCTGCCCGAGTTCGACGATCGACTTCGCGCCAGGAATCGAGGAGGCCGGGATCGGCGTGGCGGCCAGACTGTCGTTCCAGTCGCGGGCGCGATTGGGCAGGCCGACGGTGATGTCCACCGGCAGATGCTCGGCCCCGCGATAGGCATATCCGACGGCGACGCCCCCGAGCAGGTCCGCGATGGTTTGATTAACATCCGACTGGTTGACGCCATAAAAATTGAGCTTGCTCTGCTCGACGTCGATTTCCAGTTGCGGACGGCGGTAGCCCCACGAATCATGGATGTCGGTGATGTAGTTGATTTTGCCGAACAGAGCTTTGATCTCGCGCGCCTCGGCGAGGCGCACGGCGGCGGTGTGACCATAGACTTCAGCGACCAGCGGGGCGAGCACCGGCGGGCCGGGCGGGGCCTGGACGATTTGCATGGTGGCACCGGGCGGCAGTACCACTGGGCGCAGGGCGGCACGCAGATGTTCGGCCACCGCGTCGGTCAGGTCGCTTCGCTGGTCGCGCGGCAGAAGCAGGATGTGCAGCTCGCCCTGATTCGGGCTTTGCATCGCATAATAGCCGCGCACCAGGCCGTTGAAATCGAAGGGTCCGGCGGTTCCGGCATAGACCGCGACAGATTCGATATCGCGCAG
>JAQTXO010000152.1 GCA_028688765.1 Acidiphilium sp.
CGCCGCAAATTATCAGAACACCGTGGTGCTGGCGTTCCAGAACGTGTCGGACACGCTGCTCGCCCTGAATTACGACGCCTCGACCCTCGCAGCCGACCAGACCTACGAGCATTCGGCGAAACAGGCGAGCTTCTTGCAAAAACAATAGCAACATAGCCATAAAAAGACTGTATATATAGTATCGACATCGAATAAGACAAGGCATTATAGTTCATTTATCATATCTTTATTTATTTTATTACTGTGCTATTATGCGTTCGTATTTAACAGGTGTCATGTCAATGAGTAATGAGGATCCTCTTAACGAGATGTGGGCTCGGTGGAACCATATAGAAACGTCCTTATTCCCTTGGCTTCGCGAGGAAGTCGATCCACTGACCGAAGCCCTCGGGCGCCTGATCATAGTCCTCGATACAATTGGCCTGGAAGCTTACGTTCCCTCGCCTTCGCATGGCCGCGGTAGGCCACCAGAAGATCGCCGCGCCCTCGCCAGGGCGTTCGTCGCAAAAGTGGTGCTCGGCATACCCGCAACTTCTGCTCTTATCGAACGCCTTGCCGGCGACAAGTCGTTGCGGCGCATCTGTGGTTGGGAAAGACGCTCCCAGGTTCCATCCGAGGCCACGTTTTCACGTGCCTTCGCTGAATTCGCAAAGAGTGGCTTGCCCGATCGGATGCACGCAGCACTGATCGAGCGGACTTTGGGTGGCCGCATCGTCGGTGCCATCGCACGGGATGCAACTGAAATCGAGGCGCGTGAAAAACCACTGAAAAAACCAGCCAATCCGCCCCAAACGCCTGGCACTTCATCACCGAAAAATCGGGGCCGTCCAAAAAAAACAGAGGAACGGGCGCCACCAGAGCCAACGAGGTTGGAGCGCCAGGCGACCCAATCCATCGAGCAGATGCGCGCCGAACTCCCCTCCGCATGCGATGTCGGCACCAAGAAAAACAGCAAGGGGTTCAAGGAAAGTTGGACCGGCTATAAGCTCCATATCGATGTCGCCAGTGGCCAAATTCCGGTTTCTTGCATTCTCACCTCCGCCTCAGTGCATGACTCTCAGGTGGCCATCCCGCTGATGACATTGACCAGCACCAAACTCCACTATCTCTACGACCTGATGGATGCCGCCTATGACGCCAGCGCCATAGTTGCACACAGCAAAGCGCTTGGTCATGTTCCACTGATCGACCCGAATTTTCGTGGAAAACACGACCTGAAAATTGAAAGAAACACCGAAGTGGCTCGGAGAAGGCTGATCAATATCGCAGACCCGGCTGCAATACTTTATAATTTTAGGACCATGGTCGAACGAATCAACGCACGGCTCAAAGACGAATTCGGTGGAAGGTTTCTACGTGTCCGCGGCGCGGCAAAGGTAAAATGCCATCTGATGTTCGGCATACTCGCCCTCACCGTCGACCAGATTTTTCGCCTGAAATCTCCGGCCGCAGCCTAATTTACTATGCCAGAAGTGGCATAATTCAGCTCGTACCCTGAATTATGCAAGAGCCTCTGTTGCGCGACCCGTCATTCCCCCGCTCGGTCTGCCTTTCAGTCCGGCGCGCCGAATCCCATCTCGACGAGTTGCGCCGGATTCACCACCTTCCTCACACCAGCGGGCCGATCGAACAGGCGGAATACCTCCGGGAATTTCTGCTCGAACGCCCGATGAGCGAGGTTCTCGATGGCGATCTTCACGATTATCTCGACCGGGTCCAGATCCAGCTCAGCGAACTCGCAGGATCGATCGGCCGCGCCTTCTTCCGTGACTGGAAGCCCGAACCCGCCGGCGTCGCCGCGCCGTTGCAGTCTCAAACCATGTAACCCCACCCTCGCGCCGCAGGATGGCGGCGAGAGGAGGGGGCTCGATTTCGCAGGGCGGCGTTAAACCGCGGCAAGGATCTTTCGTAGCAGCGTGAACATCTCGTCGAGCTGGTCATCGGTCGTGATGAACATCGGCGAGAGGATCACGGTATCCGAGGCGACGCGGAGGACCAGCCCGCTTTCGAAGGCGCGCCGCAGCACGGCAAAGCCGCGCTTGCCGGGGGCACCGTCGGTCGCGAGATCGACCGCGCCGAGCAGGCCGAAACCGCGCGTGTCGGTGACGATCGGGATATCGCGCAGGCTCGCGATCCGTTCGAGGAATTTCGGCACGAGGGCCGCGCCGCGGGCGAACAGATCGTCATCGCGATAGATTTTCAGCGTCGCCAATGCCGCCGCGCACGCGACCGGGTGGCCCGAATAGGTGTAGCCGTGGAAGAACTCGATCGCGTCGGGGCCGGCAGCATCGAGGATCGCCTGCTGGATATCCTGGCGGATCGCGATGGCCGCCATGGGGATATTGCCGTTGGTGATCGCCTTGGCCATCGTCATCAGGTCGGGCGTCACGCCGAACGCATCGGCGGCGAAGGGGTGACCGGTGCGCCCGAAGCCGCAGATCACCTCGTCGAAAATCAGCAGGATGCCATGCTGGTCGCAGATCGCGCGCAGACGTTCGAGGTACCCCTTCGGCGGCACCAGAACGCCGGTGGACCCGGCGATCGGCTCGACGATGCAGGCTGCGATCGTGTCGCCGCCATGCAGATCGACCATGCGCTGCAGATCGTCCGCCAGATCGACCCCGCCATGATCGCCCTGTCCCATGACGAAGCGGTTGGGTTCGATATGGGTGTGGCGCATGTGCGAGACACCCGGCAGGCCGAGGCCGAACGCATCGCGGTTCTTGACCATGCCGCCGACCGACCAGCCGGCGAAATTCACGCCGTGATAGCCGCGCGCCCGCCCGACGAAACGCTGCCGCTGGCCCTGTCCGCGCACGCGATGATACTGGATCGCGACCTTCAGGGCCGATTCCACCGCTTCCGATCCCGATCCGGCAAAGAAAACCCGGTTCAACCCGGCCGGCAGCATCTGCGCCAGTTCGTGCGCGAGGCGGAAGGTGCCCGGTACCCCGAACTGGAACGGGGGGGCGTAATCGAGTTCCTCGAGCTGCCGCGTCACCGCCTCGCGGATTTCGCGCCGCCCGTGCCCGGCCGGCGTGGTGTAGAGGCCCGAGACCGAATCGAGCAGCTTGTCCCCGGCGGTGTTCCAGTAATGCACCCCCTCGGCACGCGCGATGATCCGCGGCGCATCCTGGAACTGCTTGTTCGCCGTGAATGGCATCCAATGGTGGATCAGCGGATCGTTGAAGCGCGCGGCGGCCTGGCTCATCGGGAACATCCTCCAAAGGGAGTGAACAGTTTAATATTCTGATCGTCCTGTCCGCAAGCACTTATTCGCATGAGGGCGGCGGCGGTGAGAATGTCGATTATCCTCATCGCCACGAGGGTTCGATGCCTCGTGAAAGGTCGGGTTCGGAAAGGCCCTTGGCGAGCACGGAGCTTCGTTTTAGAAGGATTTAATAAATTGGGGACAGGAGCGAGCAGATGAAATTATTTCGTCACGGCAGCGTCGGTGCGGAAAAGCCCGGCATTCTCGATCGCGAGGGTGTCCGCCGCGATCTTTCGGCGCATCTGCCGGTGCTCGATGGCGCGGCCCTCGCCGATGGCACCCTGGAACGGATCGCCGCGATCGATCTGTCCAGCCTGCCGGTCGTGCCGGAAGGCGTGCGGCTCGGCGCACCGTTACCGCGCCCGGTCAATTTTGTCTGCATCGGCTTGAACTACGCCGATCACGCCGCCGAAACCGGGGCTGCAATTCCGAAGGAGCCGATCATCTTCATCAAGGCGGGCAGCGCCTATTCCGGTCCGTTCGACGACGTGGTGATCCCCCGGGGGTCGACGGAGACCGATTGGGAGGTCGAACTCGGTGTCGTGATCGGCAGGGAAGCGCGCTACGTGGCCGAGGCCGATGCGCTCGATCACGTCGCCGGGTATTGCATCGTCAACGATGTCAGCGAGCGCGAATACCAGACCAGGCGCGGCGGCACCTGGGACAAGGGCAAAGGCTGCCCGACCTTCGGCCCGACCGGCCCGTATCTTGTGACCCGGGACGAGGTGGCCGACCCGCAGGCGCTGGATCTCTGGTGCGAAATCGACGGCAAGCGCATGCAGAACGGCAATACGCGCACAATGATTTTCGGGGTCAGGACCCTGGTATCCTATGTCAGCCAGTTCATCGCGCTGATGCCGGGTGACATCATTGCAACCGGCACGCCGCCCGGCGTCGGCATGGGGATCAAACCCAACCCGGTGTTCCTGCGCGCCGGCCAGACCATGAAACTCGGCATCGCGGGCCTCGGTGAACAGATGCAGCGGACGGTCGCGGCGGCGTGATCCGCCGCAGCTAAGATTTCCTTAATCCGCCCCCCCGTTGTCGGCGGGGGCGGGGTCAAGTAAAGGCCGCTGATGCGCCGCATCCTTATCACCCTCGTCCTCACCCCGATCGCGCTCGCCGGCTGTGCTCTGACCGGCCGCAAGATCGTCTCGCCCTACGCCGATGCCCCTTCGCTGGTGGATGTCGCGGCGCTGAGCAAGTTCAACGGCCAGTTGCCGCTGGTCACAATCCCGGAGGGCACCCAGAATTGGGCCCCCTCGGTGAGTTATGCGGTGACTCAGGCGCTCAAGATCAATCCGAAGGCGCAGTTCCGGGTGTACGTCACCGGACCCGCCAGCGCGATTCCCAGCGATTCGGAACTCGCCATGGCAAAGCTGACGCCGGAGGCCGCTCAGGTCGCCGATGCCATTGCGGCAAACGGCGTGATTCCGCCCAATGTCTCGCTCGGGGCCTCGACCAAGCTGGCCCATGTTCCGGCCCCGGCTGGTCCCGAAATCGTGGTATTCGCGAAATAATGCGCCTCGCCGATGCCGCGGCATCCTGGCTGCGGCGGTTCGATCCGGAAACCGCGCACGATCTTGCGATCAAGGGGCTGCGTGCCGGACTTGCCGGGCGGCGCGACCTGCGGCCCGATCCCCGCCTTGCGACTGAGTTCTGCTGTCGCAACCTGCCTCATCCGATCGGTCTGGCGGCGGGATTCGATAAAAACGCCGTGGCTTTGTCCGGCCTCGCGCGGCTGGGCTTTTCGTTTCTCGAAGCCGGCACGGTCACCCTGCGTCCGCAGCCCGGCAATCCGAAACCCCGGCTGTTCCGGCTCGCGCAGGATCGGGCGCTGATCAACCGGATGGGGTTCAACAATCAGGGGATCGCCGGTTTCGCTGCCCGGCTCGCTGCGGTGGATCATGCCGTGCCGATCGGTGCCAATCTCGGGATCAACAAGGACGGGGCCGACCCGCTGACCGACTATCCCGCTCTGGTCCGTGCGGTTTCCCGCTTTGCCGATTATATCGTGATCAATGTATCCTCGCCGAATACGCCGGGGTTGCGTGATCTTCAGGCGGTCGAACGGCTCGCTGGTATCCTTGACGCCATCGCCGCCGGGGCCGCACCGCACCCGCCGGTGTTCGTCAAGCTCGCACCGGATCTGGATGAGGCCGCCCTGCCGGATATCGTGGCGCTGGCGCTGGAACGCGGCCTTGCGGGGCTTGTGGTCAGCAACACCACCCTGGGCCGCCCGGCGAGCCTTGGCGGGGCCGCGCGTGGCGAAGCCGGGGGGCTCTCCGGCGCGCCGCTGTTCGCCCGCTCGACGCGGATGCTCGCGCGGGTGCG
The DNA here is from genome assembly GCA_028688765.1 of Acidiphilium sp. Lineage (GTDB taxonomy): Bacteria > Pseudomonadota > Alphaproteobacteria > Acetobacterales > Acetobacteraceae > Acidiphilium > Acidiphilium acidophilum. Next base: position 5,606 of record JAQTXO010000152.1, read on the forward strand.
GCTGCTCGCCGGCGAGCGGCTCACCCTCATCGGTGTCGGCGGCGTCGGCACTGCCGAACAGGCTTTCGCCAAGCTGCGGGCGGGTGCGAGCGTGGTGCAGATCTATTCGAGCTTCGTCCTCGACGGGCCGGAGGTCATTGCCCGGATCGTCGATGGTTTGCCACGCCTGCTCGATCCGTATGGCGCAGTCAGCCTTGCCGAAATCATCGGGCGGGACGCCGACCGGCTCGCGGAACTTGCGCCATGAGCATCGCCGATCTCGCCGAGCGATATGACGGGTTCATCGTCGATCTCTGGGGCGTGGTGCATGACGGCGTTCATCTCTATCCCGGCGTGATCGACTCGCTGGCCCGCTTGCGCGGGGCAGGGCGGCGGGTGGTGTTTCTCTCGAATGCGCCGCGCCGCGCCGGAGCGGTTGCCCAGGCGCTCGCGGCCATGGGGATCGCGCCCGGTACCTATGACGGCGTGATGACCAGCGGGGAGGCGGTGCGTACCGGTCTGCGGGACCGGACCGATCCGGATTTCGCCGCCCTGGGCAGACGCTTCGTTCATCTCGGACCCGCGCGCGATCGCAACCTGTTCGAGGATCTCGATCTGACCGAGGTTGCGCAACCGGCGGACGCCGAGTTCCTGCTCAACACCGGCCCTGATGATCTTTCCGCGCAGGACGATCCCGCGATTTTCGATGCGCTGCTGGCGGAGTCGCTCAAGGCCGGGCTACCGATGATCTGCGCCAATCCCGACCTCGAAGTGATCCGCGACGGGCGCCGGATCATTTGCGCCGGCCTCCTCGCCGAACGCTATGCGAACTGGGGTGGGCGCGTGATCCTGCGGGGCAAGCCCGATCCTGCGGTCTATGCCCCCACGCTCGCCATGCTCGGCACCGCCCGGGGCCGCACCGTCGCGTTCGGCGATTCGCTCCGCACCGACATTGCGGGCGCGCAGGCGGCGGGCATCGATTCGGTGCTGGTCCTGACCGGCATCCATACGGCGAC
>JAQTXO010000153.1 GCA_028688765.1 Acidiphilium sp.
AAGGTTGGCGAGGGTATTGCCGGCATTGGAGGCGATCACCGAGATCCGCCCGGTAAAGGGCCGGTCGCGTCCCGCGCCATCCTTGCCGCCTTCGCGGGTCTGGCCGAGCTGCGCGTAATCCCAATCGACATCGATGAACCGTTCCGGCGTGGTCGCGAAGGTCTCCAGCGTCATGCAGTCGCGGGTATGGATGGTGACACCCTTGCCGGTCGCGATGATGCCGACGATCTTGTCCCCCGGCAGCGGGTGGCAGCACCCGGCGTAATGCACTTCCATCCCCGAAATAAGCCCGGTCAACGGCAGTTCGTTGCCGCGCGATGGCGTCCGCGGCGGTCGCGCGAGCATTCCCGGAATCATCCGGGGCGAGCGGCTCTCGCGCAATTCCGGATAGACCGCCTGCACCACGTCCTTCGGCCCGAGATTCCCGGTCCCGACCGCGACGTACAGATCATCGAGCGAGGCCTGCTTCAAGGTTTTCAGCGCCGCTTCAAGCACCTTCTCGGAGCCATCGACCCCGTCCTGGCGGAACGCCTTGGCCAGAGCGGACTTGCCCTGATCGCGATTCTGCTCGCGCACCTGACTCGCCAGAAACCGCCGGATCCGCGCCCGCGCCTTGCCGGTGACGACGAACCGCTCCCACGAGGGCGAGGGCGTGCCCCCGCGCGCGGTCAGGATTTCGACCTGATCGCCGTTCTGCAACTCGTAGCGCAGCGGCATCAGCCGCCCGTTGATCCGCGCACCGACGCAGGTATCCCCCACCTGGGAATGCACCGCATAGGCAAAATCCACCGCCGTCGCCCCGCGCGGCAGCTGGATCAGCTGGCCCTTCGGGGTGAAGCAGAACACCTGATCCTGGTAGAGTTCGAGCTTGGTATTTTCGAGAAATTCGTCGGGTGCCGCCGAGTTTTCCAGAATTTCCAGCAGATCCTGCACCCAGCGGAACTGCCTCACATCGGCGGGCGAGGCATCCGCCTGCTTGTAGACCCAGTGCGCCGCCACCCCGTTTTCCGCCACCGCATGCATCTCCGGCGTGCGGATCTGCAACTCGATCTTCTGGTTGCGCGGGTGGCGCAGCGTCACCCCGGTATGCAGCGACTGGTAGTGGTTGGCCTTGGGCGTCGAGATATAATCCTTGAACCGCCCGGCGATCACCGGAAACGCCGCGTGAACCGCGCCGAGGGCCACATAACACTGCTCGCGCGTCGGCACGATGATCCGGAACGCCATGATGTCGGAGAGCTGCTCGAACGCCACGTTGCGCCGCTGCATTTTCTCCCAGATCGAGAAAATCGACTTCTCCCGCCCGGAAATCTCGACCACCTCGACCCCCGCCTCCGCGAAGATCCGCAACAATTCGGCGCGCACCTCGTCGATGACATCGGCACCCTGGCCGCGCAGAAAATTCATCCGCGCCTGGATCGAATCATAGGCTTCGGGGTCGAGCACCGCGAAAGACAGGTTCTGCAACTCGGTCTTGACCCGATCCATCCCGATCCGCTCGGCGAGCGGCGCATAGATCTCCATGGTCTCGCGCGCGATCCGCGCCCGGCGTTCCGGCTCGCGCATGAAATGGATCGTGCGCATATTGTGCAACCGGTCGGCCAGCTTCACCAGCAGGACGCGAATGTCCTTGCTCATCGCCAGCACCAGCTTGCGGAAATTCTCCGCCTGCTTGGTCCGGTCCGATTGCAGCTCCAGCCGCGTCAGCTTGGTCACGCCATCGACCAGCCCGGCCACCTCCGCGCCGAACCGCGACTGCAGCGCCGGCAGCGTGACCTTGGTATCCTCGATCACATCGTGCAGCAGCGCCGTGACGATACTGTCGCCAGCCAGCCGGTACCCCGCCAGAATATCGGCCACCGCAAGCGGGTGGGTGATGTAGGGATCGCCGTTTTCGCGCTTCTGCGCCGCATGCGCGGCCTCGGCGATACCATAGGCCGCATCGATCACCGAAGGATCGATCTTGGAATCATAACTGCCGATGCGCCCGAGCAGCGGCAGCAGCGCCTCATGATAGGCCCCGCCCGCGAGACCATCCGGCGCGGCGGCGGGCTGGTTCATCCCCATCCCGTCATGCCGCACCGCCATGTCCGTGCGCTCTGATCAGCGGCGCGGGCGTCCGCCGCCCAGTTCCGCCTCGATCGCCGCCGCAATATCCTCCGACGTCATCTCTTCGGATTCCGCCGCCAGCGCCGCAGCCTCCTCCTCGGCGGAGACATCCTGCAAGCCAAAGATATTCTGATCGGTCGGGATCAGATCCTGCACTTCCTCGTCTACCGGTTCCGGATCGGGCACCCGCGAGAGCGACTTGATCAGATCCTGCTCCAACCCGCTGAAATCAACCGAGACATCGGCAATCTCGCGCAGCGCCACCACCGGGTTCTTGTCGTTGTCCCGATCGATCGTGATCGCCGCGCCGCGCGCAAGATTGCGCGCCCGCTGTGCTGCCAGCAAAACGAGTTCAAACCGGTTCGGGATCTGTTCGATGCAATCTTCAACGGTAACGCGCGCCATGAAAAACTCCTTCGCCGCACGCCAACAGGCGCGCGCTTTCAACGATCAACCCAACGAAATAGCAGACCCCCCCGCCCCGCGCAACCGAACCGCGCAGAGGCGGTTGGGAAAGGAAGGGGAAGCAAGCAAGCGCTTCTTTTTTGGAAAAAAGAAGCAAAAAACTTTTTTTAATCTGGTTCCGAGGCGGTTTCACCGGCACGACCTGAGGAATCAGAAGTTTTTTTGCTTCTTTTTTTACCAAAAAAAGAAGAATCCTTTCTTTTGCGCAAGCACCTACCAAACCACAATCGGCCCAGCCGGATACAGCGGCAACGCCGCCAGCAGCGTCGTCCCCCGCGTCCCTGTTGCCGGATCGCGCCAGTCGGGGGCGATGTCGAGCAGCGGTCTCAGCACGAACTCCCGCAGATGCGCGCGCGGATGCGGCAGCACCGGCGAGCCTTCGTCACGCACCATGCCATTGAGGTCGATGATATCAAGATCCAGCGTCCGCGCCGCGTTCGGCACGCTCCGGATCCGCCCGAGCTTATCCTCGATCCGGTGCAACGCCGCCATCAATGCCACCGGGTCCGGGCTGCCCTCGAACGCCGCCACCCCGTTGCAGTAATCCGGCTGGCGATCGTCGCGCGGAAACGGCCTCGATCGATACCAGCGTGAAACCGCCACGAATTTCATGAATTGCAGTTCACGCAACTCGACCAACGCCGTCTCGCATGTCTCAGGCGGCGTTTCTCCCTTCGTCCCCGCGAGGTTGGCCCCCAAAGCGATATATATCATCGGTCCTACCTATACGCTTTGTTCAAAATACCCTAAACCTCCCTATATTACGTCTATATTCAAACTTGAATATTTCGAGACGCTGTCGATTCGAAAGGTTATTAAATGCGTTTACGTCCTCATGAAAAGACCGCGCTGTTCATCGACGGCGCAAATCTCTACGCCGCCTCCCGCGCCGTGGGGTTCGACGTCGACTACCGTCGCCTTCTCGATTTTTTCGGCGGTGTCAACCTGATCCGCGCCTATTATTACTCGGCATTGCTCGATACCGAGGAATATTCACCGCTCAAACCGCTGACAGACTGGCTGGCCTATAACGGTTACACGCTGGTGACCAAGCCCGCCAAGGAATTCACCGACGGTGCCGGCCGCCGCCGCGTGAAGGGCAACATGGACATCGAACTCGCGATCGACATGCTGGAAATGGCCCCGCATATCGACCATGCGATCCTGTTCTCCGGCGATTCCGATTTCCGTCGCCTCGTCGAAGCGGTCCAGCGGCGCGGCGTCCGCGTCACCGTCGTCTCCACCATAAAAACCTCCCCGCCGATGATCGCCGATGAACTCCGCCGCCAGGCCGATCATTTCGCCGAACTCTCCGACATCGCGGCCGAATTCACCCGCCGCCAGACCGAACCCCGCCAGCGCGCCCCCCGCAGCGACGTCGAAGTCGACTGATCCCGCAAGCCACAGAATGCCGTCGCCACCACCCGACTGCCCGCGCTGCCCGCGACTGGCTGGCTTTCGCGCCGAAAACCGGCGCAAATTCCCCGATTTCCGCAACCAGCCGGTCCCGGCTTTCGGCGCACCCGACTCCCGCCTGCTGATCGTCGGCCTCGCCCCCGGCCTGCGCGGCGCCAACCGCACCGGTCGCCCCTTCACCGGCGATTTCGCCGGCACCCTGCTCTACGAAACCCTGATCAAATTCGGCTTCGCCTCCGGCACCTACCGCGCCGACCCGAATGACGGCCTCACCCTGCACGATTGCCGCATCATCAACGCGGTCCGCTGCGTGCCGCCGGAAAACAAGCCGCTCCCCGCCGAAATCGCCACCTGCAATACCTATCTCGCGACCGACATCGCGGCCATGCCCAACCTCCGCGCCATCCTCGCCCTCGGCGGCATCGCGCATCAGGCCACGCTGCGCGCCTTCGGCCTCAAACAGAGCCACGCCAAATTCGCCCACGGTGCCACCACCACCCTGCCCGGTGGCGTCACCCTCACCGACAGTTTCCACGTCTCCCGGCTCAACACCAACACCGGCCGCCTGACCACCGCGATGTTCGAACGCATCGTCGAACACCTCCGCGCCGCGCTCGCGTAACCCGCGCCCCGCTTGGTGTTCGCCCCCGCCGCCGCTACAACCACCGCATGACCCCGCCGCCGCGATCGCAGCCGCCCGATACGCCCGCCCCTGCTCTGGTCACGGCCCACGGCACCGCCGCTTTGCTCACGCCCGAAGGCGAACTGCGCACCCTCACGACCGAAGCCGCCCGCGCCGCGCTGCGCGATCTGCCGCCGCCGCTGGTCATCCACGCCCCCGCCACGCTTAAGCGGCTCGGTGCCACTCTGCGCACCCTAGACCTGCTCGAACTCTTCGCCTTCGTCATGCCCGCGCACCCGATCGCGCCCACCCCCGCCGCCCTCGCCCGCGCCCTCGATTTCGAACCACCCGACACCATCGAAGCCGCCGCCGCCGCCCTGCCCGACTATGCCGCCGCCCTGCTCGCCCGGCTCGCCCAGGGCCGCATGCTGAGCCACAACCGCCACGCCGCCGGCCTCGCCGCCCTCATGGGCCAGACCGGCTGGCCCTGGGCCCGCGCGGTCGCCGCGGCACTCGGCGATCCCGCCGCCCGCCCCGATCGCGCCGCCCTCCGCCTCTGGTCGATCCTGCCGGAATGGGAGGACGAAGCCCCGCGCCCGCCACCCTCCTCCTTTGCGGTCCCGCCGGATGCCGCGCGCACCCGCCTCGCCGAGCTGCTCGGCGCCCACGCCGAACCGCGCCCGGCGCAGTCCGACTACGCCTCCGCCGCCACCGCCGCCTTCGCCCCCGCCGTGCAGGAAGGCGAACCGCATTGCGTCCTCGCCGAAGCCGGCACCGGCACGGGTAAAACCCTCGGCTATCTCGCCCCCGCCTCGCTCTGGGCCGAGCGCAATCAGGGCGCGGTCTGGATTTCCACCTATACCCGCCACCTCCAGCGCCAGATCGAACAGGAACTCACCCGCCTCGAACCCGACCCCGCCCGCCGCCGCAACCGCGTCGTGCTGCGCAAGGGCCGTGAAAACTACCTCTGCCTCCTCAACTACGAGGAAGCGGTCAACAGCACCGCCGCCAGCCCGGTCGCCAGCAACCTCACCGCCCTCGGCCTCATCGCCCGCTGGGCCGTGGTCTCGAACGACCACGACATCGCGGGCGGCGACCTGCCCGGCTGGTTCCCCGAACTCTTCGGCAACACCCTGCTGCCCCAAATCGCGGACCGCCGGGGCGAATGCATCCACGGTGCCTGCCCGCACTGGAAGCGCTGCACCATCGAGCACGTCATCCGCCGCGCGCGCGGGGCCGACCTCGTGATCGCCAATCACGCTCTGGTCATGGCCCAGGCGGTCTGGGGCGGGCTCGACGACAACAGCGTCCCCACCCGCTACGTGTTCGACGAAGGCCATCACCTGTTCGACGCCGCCGATTCGGCGTTCTCCGCCGAACTCTCCGGCATCGAAATGGCCGAACTCCGCCGCTGGCTGCTCGGTGCCGAAGGCGGCCGCTCCCGCGCGCGCGGCATCGCACCGCGTATAGCCGACCTGATCGACGCCGATGAAACCCTCGTCGCCCCGCTCGACGCCGCCCTGATCGCCGCGCGCATCCTGCCCGGCTCGGCCTTTTTCGCCCGCCTTGCCGCCGCCGGTCCCGAGCTCGACAGTATCGGCACCGGCCCCGCCGAAGCCTTCCTCGCCGCCCTCGCCACCCAGGCCCGCGCGCGCGCCAAACCCACCGAACGCGAATCCGCCCTCGATATCGAGGTCGCTCTCCACCCGGTCGATCCCAGCCTCGCGGAGGCCGCCGCCGCGCTCGAACGCGGCCTCGCCCGCCTCGAAACCCCGCTCAGATCGATCCGCGACCGCCTGCTCGCCCGGCTCGACGACGAAGCCGCCACCATCGAGGAGCGCGACCGCCAGCGCATCGAAGCCATGGCCCGCAGCCTGCGCCGCCGCGCGCTCGACAATCTCGCCGCATGGCGGCGCATGCTCGGCGCGGTCAGTGCCGCCGCCCCCGAACCCGGCAGCCGGCCCCGCCATGTCCTGTTCATCC
>JAQTXO010000154.1 GCA_028688765.1 Acidiphilium sp.
GGGTGGCTTGGCGGCGCACGCTGCGGTGGCGACTGCCGGACCTGCTGTCGATGCGGTGCCGGCAGGAGAAGGTGCGGGGACGCCGGGCCATGCACCGCCGGTGACGGCGTCCGCGTCCCCGACCAGTACAGTGGTCAATGTCGCCGGATTGATGGCCGCCGGGTCGCTCGCCCCGGGTTTGGCGGTTGGCACCGAGGCGGTCGCATCGGCGGCTTCCGGGGGTTCGGGGATGGTGGCGAGCAGCCCTGTGAGTGCTGCGGCGACGCAGGTGGCGGCGGCTCTGGTCGGCAGCGGGCCGATTCCGGCCGATGCGTCCGGCGCGGCCGGTGGGACCCGTTTGACGATCATGATGGCGCCACCTGCAATCGGGACGGTGACGGTGCAGATCGACACCATGGCGGCGGGGGGGACGGCGGTGAGTATCGGTGCGACCCATCCGGCGACGCTGGCGGCGCTGCAGACCGATCATCCGGCTTTGGATCAGATGCTGACGCAGGCCGGGGTGGCGCTCGATCATCGGAGTGTGAGTTTTCACCTCGAACCGGTGCGACAGGATGCAAGCGGGTCGGGCACGGGGGGGAGCGGTGGGTCTTTGGGCATGAGCCAGGGGGGGGCGGGACAGAATGGTGGCCAAGGGGGGAGCCAGGGTTGGTACGGACAGGGCAGCGCTTTGCCTGGTGGAGGGGCGGGTCAGGGCGGGGGCGATCGGCGGGCGGCGTCCGGTTCGTTCGGATCGGGTGAGGCGGCCCAGGGTTACGACCGTCAGGGTGTTGCGACATCGGCTGCGGTGATTGCGGCCGGGGCGCTCGGTGCGGGCGCGGGGCTGCAACGATTCGGGCTTGATGTCATTGCGTGAAATCAGTGGATTGATGAAGGAGTTTTTCGATGTCGGGTAGTATCGCCAGTGTCGCTTATCAGCAGAGCCAGTTGACCGCGGCGGCCAATGCCGCGGCTGCGGGGTTGACCAATACGACGACGACCAACGGCAGTAGCGGTTCGGCGGGTTCGGCGTCCGCAAGCGGGACGGCTTCGAGCAGTTCTTCGAGTAGTTCCTCGGGTAGTGCCAGTTCAGGCACTACGGGGGCGCTGGGGGCGCTGTCGAGCAATTACAATGATTTTCTGACCATGCTGACGACTCAGTTGCAGAATCAGGACCCGACCAGCCCGATGGATTCCAGCCAGTTCACCTCGGAACTGGTGCAGTTTTCGAGCGTCGAGCAGCAGATCAACACCAATACCAGTCTGGGGCAGTTGATCCAGCTGACCCAGGCAGGCGATCTGACCCAGGCGAGCTCTATGCTGGGCAGCCAGGTCAGCGCGACGTCGAGCCAGTTGCCGTTGCAGAACGGCAAGGCGAGCCTGAGCTTTACCGCGCCTGCTGCCGAGCCGGTCGCGATTGCGGTGTATAACAGCGCGGGGACGCAGATTCTGGATACCGCGATCAATGCGACCCAGGGCAACAATACCTGGACCTGGAACGGCCAGGATGCGACGGGCACGACGGTGCCGGATGGGGCCTATAATGTCGCGGTGATGGGCCAGGGCAGTACCGGCACCGCCACGGCGTTGCCGTTCACGGTGACCGGGACCGCGACGGGTGTGACCAGCGGGACGAATTCGGTATCGCTCGATCTCGGGGCGCTTTCGGTGCCGTTCACCTCGGTGACCAGTGTGAGCAAGGCGGCGGCGACCTCCGGTTCGTGAGTGGGGCGTCGATTTTGTTATGATATCGTAATGATATGGGCGTGCGGGGGCATGGCGGATCAGCGGGTTTTTTTCGGGGTTGGTGTTGCCGGGAGGCCCAGCGCGTCCCAGCAGCCGATCAGGGTGAACCCGTAATCGCGCGGTTGGCGCGGCCTCGGCGGTTTCGGGGGCCGTGGTTTGCGGATCGGGAGTGGCAGGCGGAGGCAGGCGGGCGGCTCGATGCCGAACATGCGGCAGAGCGGGCGCAGGATGCGACCGATTTTCGGGGTTTCGGTGGCGAGCGTTTGCACGGTGCCGTCTGACAGCAGGATTTCGAGTTCGGTGCGGGCGGCTTCGATTTCGGTGACGAGTTCCGGGAGGTAGATCGGGGCGAGATGCACCAGCCAGGCGGTGCAGCGCATCATCGGGCCCGGCGGACGATCGGCGACGCGGCGGCGGGTGGTGGTGGTGGGATTCGGGCGGGGTTTCATGGCGCGGCCGGGGGCGATGGCGGCCCGGACCAGACGGCAGATGAAATATTCGAGGTGCCAGATCAGCGTTTCGAGCAGATGTTCCGACAAGGTTCGGCTGGGCGGCTGGCGCGTCACGGTGATCGCGAGATCCCGCAGGATCCGGAGGAAGTGGGCGATCGGGTGGGTGGGGTGAGAGGACGCGGTGCTGGACACGCCCTTCATTAATCACATGGGGCGGGGGGTGAGAAAGCCGAAAAAGAGGGAACCTGCCGGATCGGGGTTATCGCGTGGCAGATCGAGGCGAGATTGTCACGGGTTTAGAGCGGCGAAGTGTGCATGAAAGGGGGCGTAGAGAGGGTTGGGGCGGCATGATTTTTTTCAGGATCCGCCGTTCTGGTTGAGACTTCGTTAACCAGACGCTGCCAAAATACCGGAATGATCGAACATCGGACGGAGCGGGCGGGGTTGATCGTCGCGGGGGCGGGTGAAGCGCCATGTGACCTCGATGTGCCGCGACGGCTCGATTTCGCCGGGGAGTTCGGGGCCGAGATCAATTCCTTCATCCCGTTCGTCCATTTCCTGCATCGGAGCGGGCGGATGGCGGGGCGGGTGGTGACGACCTATGCCGGGATGCGCGCGTTCTATTTTTTTCTCGATGACCGGCAGATCGAATTTCGCGATGAACCGCGCCGTTATGTGCCGCCCGCCTTGCGGCCCGCCTGGCTGCCGAACCGGGACGATCATGCCGCGATCCGCTCGCCGTTCGAGGTGTGTCCCGATTACCGGGCGCGGTTCCGCTCGGGGATGTTCGCGGCGGACCGGCCCCTGCTGGTGGTTCATAACAAGGTGACACCGGAATGGGGGCAGGCACCGGTGAATATGCTGCCGCTCGACCTGCTCGACCGGATATTCGGGATGCTCGGGCGGTGGTTTCGGATCGTTTATCTGCGTCCGGGGATGCGCGGAACGCCGCCGGGCTATTCGGTCGATCATCAGCCCGATCTGCCGTTCGACGATCTGGCGGTGCTGCGCGGCCACCCCGATGTGGTGATGTTCGACGAGTTGAGCGACGCGTTCGCGCCCGCTTTGTCGTATAACGAGGTCAAGCTGCGCCTGTATGCCGATGCCCATTTCCATATCACGGTGCAGGGGGGTAACGCGCATCTGCTCTCGTTGTTCAAGGGCGGGATGGTTGCGGTTTTTCATCGGGCGGGGCAGGAGATTTTTCATTCCTACGCGCATGGTCATTTCAGTTATGCGGCCGCGCCGCCGCCGCTTTGGTTGATCTGCCGCGATACCGCCGCGTTGCTCCGTGGTGTGACGCTGTTTCCGCAGGCGCGGCTGAGCGGGGACACGGTTGTGCTGCCGACAGGCGCTGGTGCGGTTGCCGCCTCATTGTCGCCGCTCGCGCAGATCGAGATGCGTCCGTCAGGCCTACCCGGGGGTATCGGGCAGGCGTGACCCCTGCCCTCGCCCGGTTGCTGCGCCGCCCGGTTGCGCGGTGATCGGTTGCGCGCTGATCGGTTGCGCTCCCTGATCGGTTGCTTGCCCTGATCGGTCGCGTGCTGACGGGTCACACCCTGATGGGTCGCGACTTGATGGGTCGCGCGGGGCGCGGTCGTCCGGTCAGTCGAGCCAGGGGAGCGGCTCGCGGAAGATGCAGCCGTGGATGCGGTGGTCCATATGGGTGGCACCGTATTTCGCGACGATCGCCTTCAATTCCGCGCGCGCGACATCACGGTCGGTATTGACGCCGCAGGGACGGGTGTGGGTGACCGCGCACTCATCGATCACCGCGATGCGGTGTTTCGGATAGCCGAGCAGGCGGGGGAAAATCCAGTCGTGGCCCCAGCCATAGGTGGTGGCTTCGAGAAAGACCGGCAGGCAGAGCATGGCCGCCGCCGCGCTGAATACCGGGACCATGCCTTCGACGAAATTGGTGTAGCGGAGGCGATAATCGAGGCATTCGAACAGCATGCGATGCACCGAGAAGGACTGCCGGGTCAGCGCGGGCTGGGCCAGTTGCAGATCGAACTCGCGGCAGGTCGCGAAGAGGCGATCGACCGTGGACCAGTCTGTCATGATATCGTCGTCCGGCAGCCAGATGTGATCGTAGTGACGGATCAGATCGCGGTGTTGATCGAGCCAGCGGCCGATCGGCTGGAGTTTGGGACCGGGCTCGCATTGCGTGAAATCCTGACCCCAATCGGGCGGGTCCTCCCGGCCATACCAGGAGAGGGCGAAATCCCAATCGCGGGTTGCGGCACCGGCCCAGCGCGGGAACAGCCCCTGCGGCCCGGCGCGCATGATGACGAGGTTGCGCCTGCGGGCAACCGGCGGCGGTGGGGCGGGGAGCGCGCCGATCTGGAGCAGCATGACCTGGCGGGTTTCATTCCAGAGCGGGGAGGTGGCGACGCCATGCAGGCAGATCGGGTCGCTGCCGGGATCGTAGCGGTCGAACCGGGCGGTGATCCGGCGATCCGCGTTGAGGAATTCGAGCTGGCCGCCTTCGATCCGCCACGCCGTTTCGTTTTTATTGACGTGGCCGCGGATGCGCCCGCCCGGGCCGAACCCGATGGCATCGGCGATCGGCGTGCCGTCCGCCAGACCGAACGCCCAGAGGCCGGTACGAAGAGACGGTTCGAGAACGGGTGCGATCTGCTGCATGAGGTCTCCGGAAACGGCCGATGCCGCCGGGGATAGCGCAGATTGTTTAACGGGCGGTTAATAAGCCGTGCATACCGGGCCTGATTTGGGAAAATGAGAGTGGTCCGGTTATAGTGGGAGGATGAAACGAACCTATCGCCCTGCCACCACTCTGGTTCATGCCGGTCAGGTCCGGTCCAATTTCGCGGAGAACGCCGAGGCGTTGTTCCTGACCTCGGGGTTCGTTTACGACGATGCCGAGCAGGCGGCGGCGACGTTCCGCGGCGAGGTTGCGCATTATCAGTATTCGCGGTTCGGCAATCCCACCGTGTCGATGCTCGAAGCACGGCTGGCGGCGATCGAAGGGGCGGAAGCCTGCCGCGCGACCGCGACCGGGATGGCGGCGGTGCATGCCGCGATTTTGTGCCATGTGAAGGCGGGGGACCGGGTTGTGGCCTCGCGCGCATTGTTCGGCTCGTGCCACTGGATCGTCACGACGCTGCTGCCGCGCTACGGGATCGAGACCGTGCTGGTCGATGGCGCGGATATCGCCGCGTGGGGCGAAGCCCTGGCGGTGCCGACGGCGCTGGTGCTGCTGGAGACGCCCTCGAACCCGATGCTCGATATCATCGACCTGCGCGCGGTGTGCGACCTCGCGCATCGGGCCGGGGCGATCGTGGTGGTGGATAACGTGTTCGCAACCCCGCTGCTGCAACGGCCATTGGAATTCGGCGCCGATGTGGTGGTGTATTCCGCGACCAAGCACATGGATGGGCAGGGACGCGTGCTCGGCGGCGCGGTGCTCGGGCGCAAGGAGTGGATAGAGACCACGCTGCAGCCGTTCACCCGCAATACCGGCCCCGCGCTCTCGCCGTTCAATGCCTGGGTGATCCTGAAAGGGCTGGAGACAATGGCGCTGCGGGTCGCGCAGTCCTGCCGGTCCGCCGCCACGATCGCGGATCATCTGGCGGGGCAGGCGGAGGTGGCGCGGGTGCTGTATCCGTTCCGCGCGGATCATCCGCAATCGGCCCTCGCGCGGGCGCAGATGAGCGATGGCGGGACGCTGGTGACCTTCGAGATGAAGGGCGGGCAGGATGCCGCGTTCCGGCTGATGAACGCACTCGACCTGATCGTGATTTCGAACAATCTCGGCGATTCCAAGTCGATGATGACCCATCCCGCGACCACGACGCACTCGAAAGTGCCGCCGGCCGACCGGGCGGTGCTCGGGATCAGCGAGGGGACGATCCGGTTTTCGGTCGGGCTGGAGGATGTGGCGGATCTGATCGATGATCTCGACGGGGCGCTCGCGGCCCTCGCTCAGCCGCGATCGGTCGCTTCCGCGAGACGGTAGCCGATTCCCGGTTCGGTGATCAGGGTGAAGCCGGAGGCGATCAGCTTGCGGCGGAGCTGGCTCACGTAGATCCGCAGATAGGCGATGTCCTCGGTGTGGGCGGGGCCCCAGATCGCGGTGAGAACCTGCCGGTGGGTGAGGACGCGACCCTGATTGCGGACGAACAATGCCAGCAGATTGTACTGGATGCGGGTGAGGCCGAGATCGGTCGGGACGCCCTCGACCATGAGGGTCGCGGCGCGGCGCTCGGGGTCGGGCGCAAGGGGGCCGAGGGTGAGCTTCGGGCCGGAGTCCGCCGGTTGGGCATGATGGCGCAGGGCGGCGCGGACGCGGGCGAGCAACTCGCCCAGCGCGAACGGCTTTTCGACGTAATCATGCGCCCCGGCATCGAGCGCCATGATCTTTTCGGCCTCGCGGTCGCGCGCGGACAGGAC
>JAQTXO010000155.1 GCA_028688765.1 Acidiphilium sp.
CGTTCATCTGTTCGTCGTTCATCAGGCCGGAATGATTGTCCTTGTGCCCGGCGAAGGGCAGGCCCGACCCTTTGGTGGTGTAGGCGAGGAAGCAGGTCGGCTGATCGGTTCGTGCCGCTTCGGTGAAGGCCTCGATCAGCGTGGGCAGGTCGTGGCCGGCGAGGTTGGTCATCAGCACGGCGAGCGCTTCATCCGACATCGGGTCGATGATCGCGCGTGCGCCCCGCGAGCGGCCGAGATCGGCGAGCAGGGCCTGACGCCACGCGGCACCGCCCTGAAAGGTGAGGGCGGAATAGAGCGAGTTGGGGCAATCGTCGATCCAGGCGCGCAGGGCCGATCCGCCGGGTTTGCGGAATGCGGCTTCGAGCGCCTTGCCGTATTTCAGGCTCATCACGTTCCAGCCCATGTCGCGGAACAAGCCTTCGAAGCGGCCGAACAGGCGGTCGGGCATTACCGAATCGAGGCTCTGGCGGTTGTAGTCGACCACCCACCAGACATCGCGGACGTCGTGTTTCCAGCCTTCGAGCAGGGCTTCGTAGATATTGCCCTCGTCGAGCTCGGCATCGCCCGCGATCGCGACATGGCGGGAGGGCGGGCGTTCGGCGGGGACCATGTCATGGGCGCGGAGGTAATCCTGGATCAGTCCGGCGAAGGAGGTGATCGCGACACCGAGGCCGACCGAACCGGTCGAGAAATCGATCTCGGCCCCGTCCTTGACCCGCGAGGGATAGGCCTGGGCACCGCCGACCTGGCGCAACCCGGCCATCATGTCGATGCTCTGCCGATCGAACAGATAGTTGATCGCGTGCAGCACTGGCCCGGCATGCGGCTTGACCGCGACGCGGTCCTGCGGGCGGAGGATGTGGAAATAGAGCGCCGTCATGATCGAGACCACCGAGGCGCAGGAGGCCTGATGGCCGCCGACCTTGAGTCCGTCGCGATTGGGGCGGATGTGGTTGGCGTTATGGATCATCCACGACGACAGCCAGAGCAGTTTGCGTTCGATCTGATGCAGGGAGGTGTAATCCGCCGAAGGCAGCGTCGTGCCTCCTTCGATCAGATGTTCGGCCACGATCTTGTCCATTACGACCCCCTCACCAACCCGATCCGCGATTGCATCGGGCAGGCCCGTCTATAGCGCAATTCACCCGACGCGACATGGCGACGATCGAGGAAATCCAGATCCCGTGGGCGCAACGAACGCGCCTTGATGAACGGTGCCCGTGCAGGGATGACAACGGCAGTCAGGGGACGATACACGGGCACCGCATCGCATGATCAGCCGCGGCTGAACACCACCACGCTGCGGCCCGTCACGGTGAAGACGGCACCGATTTCGAGGGCGACCGTGGTTTCGGGTTCCGGGTCGTTGGTGTCGATCACCCGTGTCCAGACCTCGCCGTCCTTGCATTCGGGGAGGGTGAACTCCACGGCGTCGTAATGGGCGTTGAACACCAGCAGGAAAGTCGAATCGTCCTGACGGAACGCTGATTCCGCGGTTGCCGCGCGACCGTCGATCATCATGCCGAAGCATTTCATGTTGGTGTCGCCCCACTGGGCGTCTTCGATGACGGTGCCGTTGGCGTTCATCCAGGTGACGTCGCGCACGCCATCGACCTCGCGGCCGGTGAGGAAGCGGGTGTTGCGCAGGGCGGGGTGGTCGAGCCGCAGCTTGGTCAGGGTGCGGACGAAACGGATCAGACCCTGGCCCTTTTCCCTGATGTTCCAGTCGAGCCAGCTGATCTCGCTGTCCTGGCAGTAGGCGTTGTTGTTGCCTTGCTGGGTGCGGGCGAACTCGTCGCCGGCGAGCAGCATCGGCACGCCCTGGGACAGGAGCAGGGTGGTGAGGACGTTGCGGATCTGGCGTTCGCGAAGTTCGTTGATCGCCGGGTCATCGGTCGGGCCTTCGACGCCGCAGTTCCAGGAGCGGTTGTCGCTGCTGCCGTCCTGATTGTTCTCGTTGTTGGCCTCGTTATGTTTGTCGTTGTAGGTCACCATGTCGTTCAGGGTGAAGCCGTCATGCGCGGTGACGAAATTGATCGAGGCCCAGGGGCGGCGACCTTGATGGGCGAACTCGGTCGCGGAAGCGGTGATGCGCGGCGCAAGTTCGGACGCGGGGGCTTCGCCACGCCAGAAATCCCTCACGGTGTCGCGGAACTTGTCGTTCCATTCCGACCAGCCGGGCGGGAAGCCGCCGACCTGATAGCCGCCCGGGCCACAATCCCACGGCTCCGCGATGAGCTTTACCGAGCCGAGAACCGGGTCCTGGCTGCAGGCTTTGAGGAAGCCGCTCTGGTTGTCGAATCCGTTGGGCTCGCGGGCGAGAATGGTGCCGAGATCGAAGCGGAACCCGTCGACATGCATTTCCTCGACCCAGTAACGCAGACTGTCGGTGACCATCTGGAGGACGCGGGGATGGGACAGATTGACCGTGTTTCCGGTGCCGGTGTCGTTGATGTAGTAGCGCGGATTGTCCGGCATCAGCCGGTAGTAGCTTGCGTTGTCGATGCCCTTGAAGCTGAGCGTCGCACCTTTTTCATTGCCCTCGGCGGTGTGGTTGTAGACCACGTCGAGGATCACCTCGCGCCCGGCTTCGTGGAAGCGATAGACCATTTCCTTGAACTCGCGCAGGGAATTCGCGACGTCGAAGGCATAGCGCGGATCGGGGGCGAAGAAGCCGATGCTGTTATAGCCCCAGTAATTGGTCAGGCCGTTGTCGAGCAGGTGGCTGTCGTTGATGAAGGTGTGGATCGGCAGCAGCTCGACCGAGGTGACGCCGAGGGATTTGATGTAGTCGACCACTTTTTTGTCGCCCATCCCGGCATAGGTGCCGCGCAGGGTTTCGGGCACGTCCGGATGACGCATGGTGAAGCCGCGGACATGGGCTTCGTAGAGCACGGTGCGGTTCCAGCCGATCGGGTTGCGCCCGGGATGGCCGCGCCAGTCGAAGCCGGGGTCGACCACGACGCATTTCGGCATGAAGGGCGCTGAATCGCGCTCATCGAAGGTCAGGTCGTCGCCGGTTTCCATCTGGTAGCCGAAGCAGGCCGGGTTCCATTCCAGCTCGCCGGCATGGGCGCGGGCGTAGGGATCGAGCAGCAGCTTGTTCGGGTTGAACCGGTGCCCGGCTTCGGGTTCGTAGGCGCCGTGGACGCGATAGCCGTAATAGGTGCCCGGCCCTAGATCGGGGATGTAGCCGTGGAAAATCTGGTCGGTATATTCGGGAAGTTCGAACCGGTCGGTCTCGGTCTTGCCGCTGTGGTCGAAGACGCAGACTTCGACTTTTTCCGCGTGGGCCGAAAAGAGGGAGAAATTGACCCCTTTGCCGTCCCAGGTCGCACCGCGCGGATATGGGAGCCCCGGTTTGATCCGGCCGCGCTGAAGTTGAGCCATGAAAATTCGCCTTCCTGATGTCGTTGCTGCCGGGTCCCATAACCGGTGCGGCTGAAATGGGGCGTGGGGCGGGTCCGAAAAAGGCCGGAGGGCCGATTTGCCACACGTTCGACGCCGGTTTCCGGAAAAGTCACGTTTGCGCAACATGGCGATCAACTCTCCGCGCCGGGGCGGCCTCGCTGTTGCGTTAGCGTGAAAGCATCACCATCCCCGTGTCATGCTCACGAACAGCCAGTTCCAGCATCTGCTGGCGCATGATTTTTCGCTGCACGCTCAGGCCGAGCGCTTGTATGCGCTTGGCTATCTGCCGTGCCGTCCGGGATTTGGCCTCGACAGTCAGGGCTATCTGCGGATCGATTGCGCGTTCAGCGGCAGGATACCGCCCGGCCTGTCGCGTGTGCCGGCGGCGGCCCTGATCCGGGGGGCGTATGTCGCGTGGAAGCATGACACCGTGCTGGGAATTGCCGCCAAGGGCGGGCAAGCGCCGTTTCGCTTTACCTGGGTCGCGGTCAGCAAGGACAACCCGGCGGAGACCGTGACGATCTGGCAGCGCGACCGGCGGCGCGACCTCTGGCACGTCGCTCTGCACAGCCTGGTCAATACCGGGATCGATCATGCGACGCCGGATGGATCGTGGCCGATCTTCTGGCGGCTGAAATCGGCGCGGATGAAGGGAGTGACACCGACCGGCTTTCATTACGACGTGCGGGCGGTGCCGTGGGTGAATTATTTCCACGGCAATGATGCATTGCACGGCTATACCCGCGCCTCCTATGGGTTTCCCCAGAGTGCCGGGTGCGTGGAACTGCCGGTGCCGCGCGCGAAGCAGGCGTTCAAGCTGCTGCATGACGGGGCGGTAGTGACGATCACGGGCCATTGGCATCCCGGCGAGGGGTATGCGCCATCGTCATCCGGCGCGCTCCTGGCCGCCAGTCGTTCGGAACCGTCGCGGCCCTGGCTTGCCCGGACCCAGACCGCGTGGCGGGTGGCGCCGGCATCAATGCTTCGCGCCGCGCCGCAGCAGCCATAGGGGCAGGGGCAGGGCGGCGAGCAGGAAAATCCACAGCAACGGAAACGTCGCGTCCAGCCCGCTGTCTTCCAGATTGACCCAGAGGCGGATCGGCATGCCTTGCGGGAAATAGGCGAAAATCAGCACGATGCCGAGTTCCCCGACCCCGCGCACCCAGGCGAGCGCGAGGGCGGCGGCGAGGCCGTCCCGCGCCATCGGCAGGGTGATGAACCAGAAGATCTGCCGGCGGTTGACCCCGAGGGTGAGGGCGGATTCAGCGAGATCGGGCGAAATCTCGGCGAAGGCGGTGCGGGCCGCGACGACGTAGGTGGGGAGCCCGGCATAGATGCCGGCGATCAGCAGGGCCGGCGGATCGTTGGTGATGATCACGCCGAACCGCGAGAGCAGGGCACCGAGCGGTCCGATCGGGCCATAGAAGGCGGCGAGCAGGATGCCGAGGGCGAGCGGCGGGGTCAGTAAGGGCAGCAGCAGAAAGAACTGCGCGGCGTTCCGGAGCCTGCCCTTTGCGGTGGCGAGCCACAGAGCGAGCGGGGTGCCGATGGCTGCGATCACCGCGAGCGCGCCCAGACCGAAAGCGACCGAAACCCCGACGGCCTGGATATCCGCCTTCGCCAGTTCGAAATGCGCCCAGTCCGTGAGCATGACGAGCCCCGCGAACGGGGCGGCGAGCAGAAGCAGGGCGAAAGCGCTGGCCGCGCGGCTGATCACGCGGCCAGCGCCAAAGGGTCAGATCGCGCTGCCGTGCGGGGCGTTGTATCCATAGTGTTTGAACAACTCCTGGCCCGCGGGGCTCTGCATCAATTTGATGAAGTCGTGCCCCGCCTTGGGGTTGGGCGCGTCATGCGGGACGCACGCATAGAAGACCAGGGGTTCGGTATGCAAGACTTGGCTTTTACCCTTCACGTCGAGCGTGATCGCGGCCTTGGAGTACCATGGCTTGATCATCGCCGGGTCGCTCAGGTTGATCTGCCGGGGCAGCGGAATGAAAGGTAGCTTCAGCGATTTGACCGCGCTTTCGTAGCCTGACGTCGCGTCCAGCTCGCCGGAATCGAGGCGGGCCAGCAGCGAGGGTTCGGTGAAGATCTGGGCGGGGTTGATCGGTGCGCCGAGCACACGCTTGCTGAGGCCGGGCTGATGGTAGAATTTTTCCGCGAGGTCGAAGGTGAACAGGATGTTGCGCCCTTGCGGATCGGTGCGGGGATCGGTGCGGCCGAAACGCAGCCCCCTGGTTTCCAGCACCTTGTACCACGGCTTATGGCCCTCGGCGGCGGCTTTGAGTTCCGGCGCGAATTTCGATTTCGGCGAATAGGCGATCACCATGGCCGTGCTCGCGACCGGGACCGCCTTGCCGACCATGCCGGCGTTTTCGAGAACCTTGATCGGGCCGGGTGTGATGGAGACGAACACGTCCGCCATCATGGTTTTCGCCACGATCAGGTGAGCGAGGGCGAAGGCCCCTTGGCCGATGCCGTGGAAGGTCTCGCCGCTCTGCTTTTCGAACGCCGGGCCGAGTCCCTTGTTCATCAGCACGCCCATCGAGCCGGCAAACGCAACCGTGATGGTGCCGCCCGCCGCCTGTGCCCGGCTGCCGGCCAGAAAGGGCAGGCCGGCCGCTGCCCCCAGACCCAAGCCCAAATCCCGTCGTGAAATCGTCATGGCGCGCTCCCGTTGATGGTCGATATAGTCGATTGGATCGTTCGCTGGGGTCTCGATATGGCGGTTCCGACATATCGTCAATCGCGCATATCCGTGATTTGATGGAGTCATGGTCAAACTGCGCCACCCTGAGACGTTGGGCCTGCGGGTCCGGATCGTTATGGGCGACGGCCTGATCCTTGGGCCGGGCCGGGTCGACCTGCTTGACGGGATTCGCGAGACCGGTTCGATCGCCGCGGCGGGGCGGCGGATGGGCATGAGCTACAAACGGGCGTGGCAACTGGCCGAATCGCTCAACACGACGTTCCGCACACCGGTCATTTTAGCAACGAAAGGTGGCGTGGCGGGTGGTGGGGCGCGGTTGACCGAACTGGGCAATCAGGTGCTCGATACCTACCGCGCTCTCGCGCACAAGGCGCGCGTGACCAACGAAGCGGAGCTTGCCTTTCTGGCCGATGCGCTGAGTCCGGCGGAACACG
>JAQTXO010000156.1 GCA_028688765.1 Acidiphilium sp.
CAGGGATTTCGCGTGCTGGCCGTCGCCACCGGCGCGGGCACGGATATGCGGCTTGCAGGGCTGATCGCGCTCAGCGACCCGCCGCGCACCGATTCCCCGTCGCTGATCGCGGAATTGAAAACCCTCGGCATCCGCACGATCATGGTGACCGGCGATGCGCCGGCCACCGCAACGATTGTGGCCCGCATGGTCGGGCTCGATGGCGCCGTCTGCCCCGAGACCGACATCCCCGACGGCGTGCGGCCGGAGCAATTCGCGGTCTTCGCCGGGGTGCTGCCGGAAGACAAGTACAAGCTGGTCAAATCGTTTCAGAGCGCGGGCCATACCGTCGGCATGTGCGGCGACGGTGCGAACGATGCGCCGGCTCTTCGACAGGGCCAGATGGGCATCGCGGTCTCAAGCGCCACGGATGTCGCGAAATCGGCTGCCGGCATAGTGCTCATCACGCCGGGGCTGGTCGGCATTGTCGCGGCGGTGAAGGAAGGACGCATCACATTCCAGCGGATCCAAACCTACACGCTCAACACGATCATCCGGAAACTGGCAACCGTGCTTTTCCTCGCATTCGGGCTGGTGATCACCGGACATGCCGTGCTGACACCGCTGCTGATCGTGATCTATCTGGTCACTGGCGATTTCCTGTCGATGTCGCTGACCACCGATCGCGTTCACCCCTCACCGAAGCCGAATGTCTGGCGCATCGGCCGTCTCACCATCGCCGGAATCGTCATCGGGGTGGGCCTGCTCGCGTTCTGCACGGCAACCCTGCTGGTCGGCGCCATGTGGCTGCACCTGCCGCTTCCCGCGCTTCGCAGCCTTGCCTTCCTCGCTTTGGTTTTCGGCAGCCAGACCTCGGTCTATGCCATCCGCGAACGTGGACGGTTCTGGCGCTCGGTCCCCAGCTTATGGGTCATGGGCTCGACGATCGCGGCCATCCTGATCGTGTCGGTCATGGCAACGATCGGTCTCGCAATGGCCAGCCTGCCGATCCTTACGGTATTCGCTGTGCTTGGAGCAGCGATCGCGTTCGCCGCGATCGTGGAAGTCGCCAAAATCCCCATATTTCACGCAGTAGGAATGAGCTGACGTCCGCGACCCTGATATGCCGCGGCAGAAGGGTCGATCAATCGATTGGCACTTTTCTATATATGGGAGGGATCTTTACCAATTCGTAGCCGGATTCATATAAAATGAAGGCCAATTCGATACTGTTCAGATCCGAAACAAAGAGGTATCTTGTCTGAATCTCACCTACTATATTATGGAACGCCTCAAGTTGCTCAGCACTCGTCATCGAGAGTGCTGAACGTGCGCATAGGGTTTTAAACCATAGATCATTGCTTCTGGGCATATAGCGATAATATTACCTGTGCTTGAGAGCGATCTGGAACAATCAAATGTAACATTGGCGCAAGAAACCGCATGTGATTGCTAAGCGGTCGAACTGACAGACGCGGCAACTGCCGGAGTGACGCGGATCTGGGGAGTGTCGACCGTCTCCATCGCGCAGTGGATGGCCTCCTCGATCTGCTCGATCCGGAACGGCTTTTTCAACGTGATCGCTTCCGGTACCCTCTTGCAAACGTCGTACAGATCGCCGCTGATGAAAATATGCGGCACCGGCCCGATCAGCGCGACGATGCGATCCATCGCCTCGATCCCATCGCCGGGCCGCAATCGGGAATCCATCACGATGAGGTTCGGCCGATGGCGGACCGCCGCCACCACCGCGGCGTCTTCGGTCGTCACGATGGCGCAGACCGTGTGACCCAGGCAGCCAAGGATGTCGCCAATCAACGGGCCGATCATTTCATCGTCATCGGCAACCAGGATGGATGTGATCGGCTCGGTCATGTTGCGCTCCCGTACTACGTTGCGATTCTAGGAGGACGCGTCTGCGGGCGACAGACTCGGAAACTACGTAGTCGACGGCCTGAGATCATAATGTTACGATCTCGGCCAAGTCCTTCGGTTCGGGACGCCACTACGAAAGCGCGCAGCCATGCGACGCGACAAGCCGAAATCAACCATTGAGTCAGCCACCAGCCCGAGGGACGCCCCGGACGCGGATTTTTTCGTGGTCGGCATCGGCGCGTCGGCGGGAGGGCTTGAAGCGTGCCGGCTCCTGCTGCAGGCGCTCGAACCCGACCGCTCGATGGCGCTGATCGTGATCCAGCATCTCGACCCGACCCAGCGAAGCCTGCTGGCCGAACTGCTCGCGAGCCACACCGGCCTCGTCGTGCGCGACGCCGCCGAAGGCATGGCGATCGAACCCGGGCATTGCTATGTCCTGCCGCCCGGGAACTATCTGTCGGTCGGGCAGGACATGCTGCATCTCTCGCGCCCCCTCGCGCGTCACGGCGCGCGGCTGCCGTTCGATTTTCTGCTCCACTCGCTCGCGCAGGCCTATGGCGCGCGCGCCATAGGCATCGTTCTGTCGGGAACGGGCAGCGATGGCAGTGCCGGTATTCGCGACATCCGCCTCGGCCACGGCTACGTCATCGTGCAGGACCCCACCGAAGCGCAGTATGACGGAATGCCGCGCAGCGCGATCGCCACCGGGAATGTCGATGCGATCCTGCCGATCGCCGCAATGCCCGCCGCTCTGGCCGCCCACGCCACCACCCCCGTGTCGGTCCCTGCCGCCGCGAACGAAGCCGATGATCCGTTCCACCAGATCGTCGAGCTGCTGCGCAATCGCACCGCGCATGATTTCTCGCTCTACAAGCACGGCACGCTGCGACGGCGGATCGAGCGCCGGGTGGGGCTCGCCGGTATGCCGCGCGGGGCTCTCGGCCAGTATCACGATCTGGTCGAGGCCGATCCGCTCGAACTCGAGGCTCTTGCACAGGACCTGCTGATCAACGTGACCAGCTTTTTTCGTGATCCGAAAGTGTTCGAGACGGTACGCACCACCGTGATCCCGGCGCTGATGGCGGACCGCAACGATCCGCGTCCGGTGCGGATCTGGATCGCGGGATGCAGCACCGGTGAGGAAACCTATTCCCTCGCCATGCTGTTTCAGGAATGGGCGGATGACAATGGGACCAAGCTGAAGCTGCAGATTTTCGCGTCCGACGTCGATTCCGATGCCATCGCCCGCGCGCGCAATGGTTTATATCCCACCACGATCGAGGATGATGTCGGTGCGGCGCGTCTCGCGCGGTTCTTCAGCCGCGAGGAGACGCATTACCGCATCAGCCGCGACCTGCGCGCGCTCGTGGTATTTACCGTGCACGATCTGCTGGCCGATCCGCCATTCTCGCGGCTCGACATGATCTCCTGCCGCAATCTGATGATCTATCTGCAGCCCGAGGCGCAGTCGAAAGTCATCGCCCAGTTCCGGTTCGCCCTGCGCGATGGCGGGATGCTGCTGCTCGGCAGTGCCGAAACCCTTGGTCAGGTCGATCAGGGGTTCGAAATAATTTCCAAGACCGACCGGCTGTTCCGCCGGGTCGGGCCCGCACGTGTGGCGGGGGCGATCACGCCGCCCGCGCGGATCGGGGCGCCTCGGCTGCCGCGCAACCCGCTGGTCGCCAGCCCGATGCCGCAGGCACCGCGCCAGGCCGGTATTGCCGATCTGTGCCGGCGCCTGGTGATCGAGGTTTTTGCCCCTGCCGCCGTTCTCATCAACCGAGGTTTCGAATATCTGTTCTCGCTCGGCCCGACCGACCGTTATCTTCGCGTGGCACCCGGCCTGCCAACGTTCGACCTGATCGCCATGGCCCGACCAAGCCTGCGCACCACGCTGCGCTCGGCGATCCAGCGCGCGATCGAGAGCAACGCCCGCATCATCGCCCCCGGCGGCACGATCGACGAGGATGGCCGGGCGATCGATTTCCACCTCGATATTCAGCCGGTCGCCCGCGATGGCGAGGCGTTGCTGCTGGTCTGTTTCATCGAAGACACCGGGCCGACCGCCCCGACCCGCCCGCCGCGCGGCAATCGCAACCGGAACCTGACCGTAGTGGAGCGTGAACTCGCTGCCACCCGCACCGAATTGCTCGGCGCGATCCGGGATCTGGAATTGTCCAGCGAGGACCAGAAGGCGATCAACGAGGAGGCGCTGTCGGTCAACGAGGAGTTCCAGTCGATCAACGAGGAGCTGCTCACCTCGAAGGAAGAGCTGCAATCACTCAATGAGGAACTCACCGCCCTGAACAGCCAGTTGCAGGAGACGCTGGAACGCCAGCGCATCACCAGCAACGACCTGCAGAACATTCTCTACAGCACCGACGTCGCCACCCTGTTTCTCGACACCGATCTGAACATCCGCTTCTTCACCCCGGCCAGCCGCCGCCTGTTCAACATCATCGCAACCGATATCGGCCGCCCGCTGACCGACCTGACCATGCTGGCCGAGGATGACACACTCAGCCGTGACGCGCAGGCTGTTCTGCTCCACCTTGCTCCGATCGAGCGCGAAATCCTCACGACAATCGGCAAGGGGCGTACCAGCGCCTGGCTGATCCGGCGGATCACCTCCTACCGGACCCATGAGGACCGGATCGAAGGCGTGGTGATCACCTTCACCGACATCACCGATCGGAAGACCGCAGCCGAGGCGGTGCAGGAGGCCCGACTCAGCGCGGAACGGGCAGACGCGGCCAAATCGCGCTTCCTGGCCGCCGCCAGCCACGACCTGCGCCAGCCGCTGCAGACCCTGGCCCTGCTGCAGGGCCTGCTGGCACGGGCCGTGGCGGACCCCCCGGCGTTGAACCTCATCGAGCGGCTCGATCAGACGATCGGTACGATGACCGGCATGCTCGATACCCTGCTCGATATCAACCAGATCGAGACCGGGGTGATGCAGGCCAATATCGGCATCGTTGCGCTCGGCCCGCTCTTCACGCGGATCACCGCCGATTACGCGTGTCATGCCGAGGCGGCGGGCCTTGGCCTGAGCGTCGTGCCATGCCGGCTGAGCGTCCGCACCGATGCCGCGCTGCTCGAACAGATCCTTCGCAATCTCGTTTCGAACGCGATCAAATACAGCAAGGTCGGTCGCGTCCTGATCGGCTGCCGCCGCCAGGGCGATGCCGTGCGCATCGAGGTGTGGGATACCGGGCTGGGCATCCCAGAGGCCCAGCTCGATGCGATCTTCGAGGAATATCACCAACTCGATAATGCAGCCCGCGAACGCAGCCGTGGCCTCGGCCTCGGCCTTTCGATCGTCCGGCGGCTCGCCCAATTGCTCCATCACCCGCTGCGGGTCCGCTCCGTCCCGGGCAAGGGATCGGTGTTTTCGATCGAGATGCCGCGTGCAGATGCCGGGACAGCACTGTTGCCTGTCGCGCCACTATCCACGTCCCTTCAGCGGATAGCGGGGCGTTCGGTGCTCATCATCGAGGATGATGCCGAATTGCGCGATCTTCTTGCCCGTGCCCTCGCCCAGCACGATGTTTTGGTTACCCTCGCCCCCGACGGGCCCGCCGCGCTGGCGCGGATGGCTCATGCCGGGCTGATCCCCGACCTGATCCTGACCGACTACAACCTGCCGCAGGGCATGACCGGGGTCGCTGCCGCAAAGGCGGTTCTGGCCGCGCTGCATACCGACATTCCGGTCTTGATCCTGACCGGGGACATCGCCACCACCACGCTGCGCGACATTGCGTCTCACGGTTATGTCCGGCTCAGTAAGCCGGTCAGCAAAGCGGCACTGCTGGATACGATCGCGACGATGCTGGACGCGCCAATCCGGCCCGCGCAGGAGAGCAGCGCGACAGAGACTGGCGCCACGGGAAAGCTCATCGGCGTCATCGAGGATGACGACGCGCTGCGGGGTGATTACTGCCGGCTGTTGGAGACCGAAGGCTTCACGATCGCTGATTATTCAAGCGCCGAAGCGTTTCTTGCGTCCTGTGGCACCACGCGCGATCCGGCCTGCCTGCTGATCGATGCGGGATTGCCTGGCATGTCCGGGATCGATCTGCTCGAGCGTCTGCACGCCCGGGACTCCCGGATTCCGGCCCTGGTGATCACCGGCGATACCGACACGGCGACCGCCGTTGCGGCAATGCGCGCGGGGGCGACAGATTTCGTCACCAAACCCGTCGCAGCCGCCGATCTGTTGGGCCGCCTCGCGCACGCGATCGACATGCCGAACGACCACACGGCGCGAGACGAGGCCCGGGATGCCGCTCAGCGTCAACTCGCCATTCTCACGCCGCGGCAGCGTGATATCCTCGCCCACGTTCTGGTCGGCCGACCCACCAAATCAATCGCTACCGCCCTTGGGATCAGCAGCCGGACAGTCGAAGCACACCGGGCCGCGATCATGCGGAAATTGGAAACGACATCTCTACCCGCGATCGCCCGCATGGCGGTCATTGCCGAGTGTTTTTGACTTTCCGGGCCATGGAGACAACACGCGTTCGCCATATGAAGCCGAACAGGCGTGCTCATAGCCGTCGGTCTGCGCCAGTTCGCCTACACATTCCAGGCGGTGGCGCGGCTGAGCCATTTCCTCGGTACCCATGCGGCTGGCGCCGATTTCCGGGGGAGATCACGGTGCTCGAAAATAGGCCCGGTGGGATGTTGTGAAAGCGCATAAGGGC
>JAQTXO010000157.1 GCA_028688765.1 Acidiphilium sp.
AAGCAGGCGATGGCGGTGCTCGATGATATTCTGGCGACGCCGGGGATCGACGGGGTTTATATCGGGCCGAACGATCTGGCGCTGACGCTGGGGTTGGCGCCGCAATTCGACCCGACGCATCGGACCATGCTCGATGCGTTCGATCATATTCTGGCGCGGGCGAAGCATCACGGCAAGCGCGCCGCGATCCATACCGGGTCGGCGGGGTATGCGAAGACGATGGCGAATAAAGGGTTCGATCTGGTCACGGTGGGGTCGGATGCGCGGTTCATCGCCGCCGGGGCGGCGGCGGAGGTGGCGGCGTTCCGGGCGCGGGACTGACCCATGGCCGTTCCGCATTTCGATGTGGTCGTGGTCGGGGCCGGGCTTTCGGGGATCGGGGCGGCGTGTCATCTCGCGCGGGATTGCCCGGATCGGAGCTATGTGGTGCTCGAAGCGCGCGATGCGATCGGCGGGACGTGGGATTTGTTCCGTTATCCGGGCATCCGGTCCGATTCGGATATGTACACGCTGGGTTATTCGTTCCGGCCCTGGCTCGATTCGCGGGCGATCGCGCCGGGGGCGGCGATTCTGGACTATGTGCGGGAGACGGCTTCGGCCTTCGGGGTGGACCGGCATATCCGGTTCGGGCATCGGGTGACGCAGGCGGAGTGGGATTCGGGCCGGGCGTGCTGGACGGTTTCGGTTTCGCGCGGGGACGGGAGCGAGCGGTTCACCTGCTCCTTTCTGTTCATGTGCAGCGGCTATTACGATTACGAGGGCGGGTATCTGCCGGAATTTCCGGGGGCGGAGGCGTTTGCCGGGCGGATCGTGCATCCGCAATCGTGGCCGGACGATCTGGATTACGCGGGGAAGAGGGTCGTGGTGATCGGCAGCGGTGCGACGGCGGTGACGCTGGTGCCGGCGATGGCGAAATTGGCCGGGCATGTCACGATGTTGCAGCGTTCGCCGACCTATATCGTGGCGCGGCCTTCGGAGGATGTGTTTGCCAACCGGGTGCGCCGCCGGTTGCCGAAGCGGCTGGCGTACAGCGTGGTGCGGTGGCGGAATGTGCTGCTCGGGATGGTGTTCTATAATCTGGCACGGCGGCGGCCTGAGCGGATCAAGGCCTGGATCATCGATATGGCGCGGCGTGCGTTGGGGGCGGATTACGATGTCGCGACGCATTTCACGCCGCGTTACCAGCCGTGGGATCAGCGCCTGTGCCTGGTGCCGGATGGGGATCTGTTCGCGGCGCTCAAATCGGGCCGCGCCGAGATCGTGACCGACCGGATCGCGTCGTTCACCCCGTCCGGCATCCGGCTGGAGTCGGGGCGGGACCTCGCGGCGGACCTGATCGTTGCCGCAACCGGGTTGAAGCTCAAGCTGATGGGCGGGTTGCGGGTGGTGGTGGATGGCAGGACGGTCGATTTCGCGAAGACGCTGAGCTACAAAGGCATGATGATCAGCGACGTGCCGAATTTCGCGGTCGCGTTCGGCTATACCAATGCGTCCTGGACCCTCAAATCGGACCTGACATCGGTTTATGTCTGCCGGTTGCTCAACCATATGAAGCGGCGCGGGTTCACGACATGCACGCCGCTGCGGAACGATCCGACCGTGGCGGAGGAGCCGTTCGTCGATTTCAGTTCGGGGTATATTCAGCGGGCGATCGCCTCGTTTCCGCGTCAGGGATCAAAGAAGCCGTGGCGGCTCTATCAGAATTATATCCGCGATCTGGTGATGCTGCGCTGGGGACGGCTCGCCGACGGGACGATGTCGTTCAGCCACGCGGGCAAGTGACGGCGCGGCGGGCGGAGGCCGGAACCGGGCACTGCCGCCGCCTTTTCGCCTGGGTCGATGCCGCTGCGATGCAACCGGGGCACGATAAATTGTACGTGTTATGATAAATGTCATCTTTTTAAGATTGAAATAAACCTTAAAGTAGTATTACATCCAAAAAACATTAATTTTGGATGAAAAAAATGACGGTATCTGGCCATTATCTTCCACTTACGGTTGCGCAGCGGGGATTGTGGATCGGACAGAAGATCGCGCCTGCCGGCACGATCTTCAACATTGCGGAATCGATCGAAATTCCGGGGGCGATCGATCCCGATCGGTTCATCGCCGCCCTGCGCGCGGTCGCGGCCGAGACCGATACCATCCGGGTGCGGATCGTCGAGACCAAGGCCGGGCCGCGCCAGATCATCCGGCCTGATTATACCGATGAGTTTCCGGTGTTCGACGTCTCGGGCGAGGCCGATCCGCGAGCGGCGGCGGAAGGCTGGATGTGGCAGGAGCTTTCGGCACCGGTCGATCTCGCGGACGGGCGGCTCTGGATGGGCGCGCTGTTCAAGGCCGGTCCGCAACGCTGGTTCTGGTATCACCGCGCGCATCATATCATGTTCGATGGATTTACCGGCGGACTGGTCGCGCGGCGGGTGGCCGAGACCTACACGGCGCTGGTGCGCGGGCACGAGGTGCCGCCCTGCCCGTTCGGCAGCCTCGATACGCTGATCGCGCATGATGAGACCTATCGCGAATCGCCGCGTTTCGGGCGCGACCGGGCGTTCTGGCTGGAGCATCTGGCCGATCTGCCGCCCGCGATGTCGCTCGCGCGCCGCCGGGTGACGGGCGGGGGCGGTTTGCGGCGGCGCACCGCGCATATCGATGCCGTGCAGACCGGGGCGATGCGCGCGCTCGCGAAATCGCTCGGCGCGAGCCTGCCGCAATTCCTGATCGCGCTGGTCGCCGCCTATTATCACCGGGTCACCGGCGCCGATGACCTCGTGATCGGCATGCCGGTGACCGGCCGGCCCTCGGCGCTGCTGCGCTCGATACCGGGCATGATCGCCAATGCCGCGCCGATGCGGCTGCGGTTCGGGGCGGGGATGGATTTCGCGGCACTGGTCGGGGAGGCGGGCCGCGCGCTGCTGCGGGCGCTGCGCCACCAGCAATTCCGCTACGAGGAGCTGCGGCGCGACCTCGGCCTGTTCGGGGCGGATCAGCAGGTGTCGTTCCTCGGCGTGAATATCGAACCGTTCGACTATGTGCTCGACTTCGCGGGCCACGCCGCGATCACCCATAATCTGTCGAACGGGTCGGTCGAGGATATGATGATCTTTATTTACGACCGGTCCGACGAGCGGGGGTTGCGGATCGATTTCGATGCGAATCCGGTGCTTTATGAAGATGCCGATCTGGTTCAGCACGAAACGCGGCTGATGCGGGTGATCGAGCAGGTCATGGCCGATCCCCATGCGGAACTCGCGCGGCTCGATCTGTTTGCGTCGGGCGAGCGGGCGCTGATGCTCGCGGACTGGAACGCGACCGCGCGGCCGGTGCCGCCCGGCGATGTCGCGGCGTGGATCGCGGCGCGCGCCGTCCAGACGCCCGATGCCGTGGCGGTGATCGCGGCGGAGGGGGCTTTGTCCTATCGCGACCTGATGCGGCAGGCCGACGATCTGGCCGCGCGGCTCACATCCGCCGGGATCGGGCCCGGCGATCTGGTCGCCCTGTTGGTGCCGCGCGGGATCGGCGTGCTCGCCGCCAGCCTTGGGATCATGCGGAGCGGGGCGGCCTATCTGCCGCTGGACCCCGGACTTCCCGAGGCGCGACGGGCGATGATTCTGGCCGATGCGAAACCCTCTATTGTTCTGACCACGACCGGACTGGCCGGTACCCTGCGCGCGGACGCGCCGGTACTGTGCCTCGATGCGCCGGACCGGGAGCCGCAGGGGATCGTTGCGAGCGGAACCCGGGTGCCGGGTGAGACGGCGACGCGGGTACCGCGTGATACCGCCTATGTGATTTTTACCTCGGGTTCGACCGGCCGGCCCAAAGGCGTCGTGATCCCGAAGCCCGCGCTTGCCAATCTCTGCCATGAGTTCGCGCAGCGTCTGCGGCTGACGCCCGCCGACCGGATGCTCGCGGTCACCACGATCGGGTTCGACATCGCGGCGCTGGAACTTCTGGTGCCGCTGATCGCCGGGGCTGCGGTCGTGCTCGCGCCGGGGGATGCCACGCGCGATCCCGCGAAACTCGCGGCCATGATCCGCGATCAGGCCGTGACCGCGATGCAGGCGACCCCCTCGCTCTACCGCGCCGTGCTGCACGCGCATCCGGACGCCTTCGCCGGCCTTACCCTGCTGGTCGGCGGGGAAGCCCTGCCGCCGCCCATCGCCACCTCGTTGCAGCGTCAGGCCGCAAGGCTGATCAATGTGTATGGCCCGACCGAGACGACGATCTGGTCGACCTTTCACGAAATGACCGAAGCCGATTGCGCCGCCCCGCCGATCGGCCGGGCGATCGCCAACACCACGCTCTATGTGCTCGATCAGGCCGGCGAGCCGGTGCCTCCGTGCGTGGCGGGCGAACTCCATATCGGCGGGGCGGGGCTGGCGACCGGGTATCTGGATCGGCCCGATCTCACCGAGGCGCGGTTCATCGCCGACCGGTTCGGCGGCAGCGGCTCCCGCCTGTACCGGACCGGCGATATCGCGCGGTTCAACGAAAGCGGGGTTCTGGAATATCTCGGCCGCAGCGACGATCAGATCAAGATCCGCGGGTTCCGGGTCGAACTCGGCGAGGTCGAGGCGGTGCTCGCGGGATTGCCGGAGGTCGCCGCCGCCGCGGTCGCGCTGCGCGACACCAGGGGACAGGCCCAACTGGTCGGGTATGTCGTGCCGCAGGGCGTCACCTGGCCGGACCCGGCGGCGCTGCGGCGGCGGATGGGCGAGATTCTGCCGGAGTACATGGTGCCCGCCGCCTTCGTGGTCCTGTCGACCCTGCCGGTGAACCCGAACGGCAAGCTCGACCGCAACGCGCTTCCGGCCCCCGAGGCGGTGCGGGCGGCTTCGGTCAGTGGGGAGTATGTCGCACCGGCCACGCATGGCGAGGAGGTGCTGGCGGCGCTGTGGGCCGAAACCTTCGGGCTCGACCGGGTTTCGGTGCATGATAATTTCTTTGCCCTCGGCGGCGATTCGCTGACGGCGGCCCGGATGGTCGCGGATCTGGCCGGGCGGTTCTCGGCGGACCTGCCGATCGGGGCGCTGTTCCAGGACGCGACGATCGCCAATCTCGCGCCGTATCTCGATGAGGCGCGGGCGAGCGATCCGCTGGCGATGATGGTGACGCTGCGGCGGGGTCACGCGGCCTCCGCGCTGTTCTGCATCCATCCCGTTGCCGGGCTGTCGTGGGGTTATGCCGGGCTGACGCGGTATTTGCCGGAGTCGCTGGCGATTCACGGCCTGCAGTCGCTCGGGTTCAGCGAGCCGTTGCCCGGCTCGATCGAGGCGATCGCCGATCATTACATCGCGATCATCCGGCGGGTGCAGCCCTGCGGGCCGTATAACCTGCTCGGCTGGTCGCTCGGCGGGTTGATCGCCCATGCGATCGCGGAACGCCTGACGGCGGCGGGCGAGGTGGTGAAGACGCTGGCGATGCTCGATTCCTATCCGTTCCGGACCCGCAGCCTGCCGGGGGATGAGCGGGCGATGGTCGCGGCCTCGCTCGGGTTTCTCGGCTATGCCCCCGACCGGCTCGGCACCGGCTCGGACATGGAGGCGCTGGTCGGGCTGCTGATCGCGGATTACGCGCTCGACGAGATCCCGATGCCCGCCGGGCTGGTGCGCGAGACCGTGATGCGGCGGGTGCGCCATGTCGCGGAGACCACGCTCACGCTGGCGCAGCGCTTCGTTCCCGGCACGATCGCCGGCGATCTGCTGTTCCTGCGCGCGGGGCGGCGGCCGGCGCTGGCGGCGGATGATTTCGTCGAGGACGATCCCAATGCCTGGCGGCGTCATGTCAACGGCAACCTCATTCTTCACGATATCGACTGCCGGCATCAGGACATGCTCGGGGCCGCGGCCCTGCGCGATATCGGGCCGATCATCGCGCGCGCCTTCGCCTGACCATGCGCGTTGCGATTTTCTGCGTCGGCACGCGCGGCGACGTTCAGCCCTTTCTCGCGCTCGGGGCGGGGTTGCGGGTGCGCGGCCATGAGGTGGCGATCTGTGCCGCGACGAATTTCGCGGCGATGATCCGCGATGCCGGGCTCGACCATGCCCCGTTGACGGCGGATTACGACCGGCTGATGCGCCGGGCGCCGGAGATGATCGAGAACGGGATGAACGTGGTCCGGGGCGGGCGGATCATGGCGCGGTATCTGGCCGAGATGGCGGCGCGCTGGCCGGCGGAGGGGCGCGCTGCGGCGTTGGGTGCGGATCTGCTGATCGGTCAGGGGCCGGCGACGGTGCTGGCCGGATCGTTGTCGCAGGCGCTCGGGATTCCGGTGGTTCAGGCGCAGTTGCAGCCGATGACGCCGTGCCGCGACATTCCGCCCATGGTGCTGCCACCGCTGCCGGTGCGGCTGCCCGGTGCGGTCAATCGGGGCCTTTATCATGCGTTGCGCTGGTTCATGTGGTCGCTGGTGCGCGGGCCGGTCAACCGGCATTTGCGGGCCCCGCTCGGCCTTGGGGATTACGCGTGGCAGGGGCCGCAGCACGATGCGCCGCGCGCCCATCGTCGCACGCTCTATGCCTACAGCCCGGCGATCCTGCC
>JAQTXO010000158.1 GCA_028688765.1 Acidiphilium sp.
AGGCCTCGATCGCTGCCGAACCCGTGTCGCCCGAGGTCGCTCCCACGATCGTCACCCGCTGGTCACGTGCCTCCAGCACATGGTCGAACAACCGCCCGGCCACCTGCAGCGCCAGATCCTTGAACGCCAAAGTCGGCCCATGGAACAATTCGAGCGCGAACAGACCCGGCTCCAGCTGCACCAGCGGCACCACCGCCGCCCGGTCGAACCCGCGATACGCCGCGCGGCACATGTCCTGCAGATCAGGCATCGTCACCGCACCGCCGCACACGAAAGGCGCCATCACCCGTGCGGCGAGTTCCGCGTAAGGCAGTCCACGCATCGCCCGAAGTTCAGCCGGAGAAAATACCGGCCAAGCCTCAGGGACGAACAACCCGCCATCCTCGGCAAGACCCGCCAGCAACACCCCATCGAAATCCCGGGCCGGCGCCGCGCCCCGCGTCGAAATGTAACGCATCACTCGATCCTTATGCTTGCTCCGCCTTCACCGGCGACCAGGGGCAGAGCCCCCGGCCTTCACGGCAGCTCAGGCATTCGCAACAGGTGTCGCGTCCATCTGTTCGCGGCGGGACTGCCAGAGACCGACGAAATCGACCGGGCCGAGCATGACAGGCGGGAACCCGCCGTCGCGGGTGACATCGGCAAGAATGTTGCGGGCAAACGGGAACAGCAGGCGCGGGCATTCCACCAGCAGAACCGGCTCGACCTGATTGTCGGGGATACCGGTGAGGGTGAAAATGCCGGAATAGGACAAGTCGGCAATGAACACGGTCATGTCCTTGGCAGGTTCGCCACCATTGGCGGATTCCGGCGGCGTGGGAATCGTGGCCTCCGCGCGGGTGGCGAGGGTAACCTCGTAAACGTTCTGGTCTTCCTGCAGGCGGCGGACCTGAACATCGAGGTTGATATTCACTGCCGGCGGCTGGCGCAGGATGGTATAGATCGCCGGCGCGTTCGGGACTTCGAAGCTCAGGTCCTTGGTGTACTGGATGTTGAGGGTGAGCGGGGCGGTTGCGGTTTCGGACATGTGGGGCTGCTCCATCTGAATTGCGCCATCGGATTGGGCGCCCGCCTAGCACGGTGTCGCATTTGGTGCCAGCATGGCAACGGAGGGCTTGAACATGAGCAAGCGGGTTTTCATCGACGGCGAGGCCGGCACCACGGGATTGCAGATCGTCGAGCGGTTGCGACGGGTCGATGGCGTGGTGGTGCAGAGCCTCGATCTGCATGCCCGCAAGGATAATGCCGCGCGCCGCGCCATGATGGCATCGGTCGATCTCGTCGTGTTGTGCCTGCCCGATGAGGCGGCCCGCGAAGCGGCGGATATGGTGGAAGGTCTGGGCAGCGCCGCGCCGCGCCTGCTCGACGCGAGTTCAGCGCATCGCATTTCACGAGGATGGGCGTACGGATTTTCAGAAATGGCTCCGGAACAGCCACAAGCTATCGCGCAGGCCGCCCGGGTCTCGAACCCCGGCTGCTACCCGACCGGCGCGATCGCCCTGCTCAAGCCGCTGGTCGAAGCCGGATTGGTTCCGGCGGATTTTCCGATCACGATCAACGCGGTTTCAGGATATTCGGGCGGCGGCAAGTCGTTGATCGCGGATCATCACAACGCGGGTGGCCCGGCCTTCGAGCTTTACGGCCTCTCCCTGAATCACAAGCACGTGCCCGAGATCGCGCATCATGTCGGGCTGGCACGACGGCCGCTATTCGTCCCCTCGATCGGACATTTCCGGCAGGGGATGCTCGTTTCGGTGCCGCTCCATCTCGACGCACTGCCCGGACGACCGACCGCGCGCGAGATCGGGTGCACCCTGGTCGACCGTTACGACGGGGCCACGCAGGTAAAGGTGCGGATGACCCCGGCGGAACAGCGGCTCGATGCCGAAGGGGCCGCGGGGTCGGATGTCATGGAGTTGTTCGTGTTCGAAAACGAAGCCGAGAGTCAGGCCGTGCTGGTCGCGCGGCTCGATAATCTGGGCAAAGGCGCGGCTGGCGCGGCGGTGCAGAATATCGGGCTGATGCTCGGCCTCGATGCCAGATCCGCAGCGGCAGGGAAGGTGGCGATGCACGCTTGACCGATCGGTGCGGTCTCGGCAGCATATGCGCTGCGAGGAGGGCCGTTCATGCGTCTGTTTGTCGCTCTCGACCTGCCATGGGAGATCAAGACGACCCTGGCGGGGTTTGCGTTCAACCTGCCGGGAGCGCGCTGGGTTCCGGCGCAGAACATGCACCTCACGCTGCGCTTCATCGGCGAGGCGAAGCGGCTTGAAGCTGAGGAAATCGATCACGCGCTGGCGGCGGTGCGGGGACGCGGATTTTCTCTGGTTCTGACCGGGGCAGGGTGGTTCGAGAAAGCCGGACGGGTTTCAGCGCTCTGGATCGGGGTAGAGCGGAACGAGTCGCTGTTTCATCTGCAAACCAAGATCGAAACCGCCTTGCGCCGGATCGGGCTGGTGCACGAACGCCGCCGCTACACGCCGCACGTAACGCTGGCGCGGATGGATCTGCCGGTCGGGCCGAGATTCGCCGAATTCGTCCAGAGCCGCAACCTCTACCGTTCGCCCCCGATCCCGGTGGCCGAATTCACCCTGTTCAGTTCCTATCTCGGCCCCGATCAGCCCGACTATACCGCCGAGGTCGAATATTCCTTGCAATAGGCCGCTTTTTCTTCATCGGATATTATCCATTCGGCGTTATGATAGGATTTATAGAAAGACCATCTCACCGATTATGAGAGCGCGCCGTTTCACACCCCGATTTGCACCACAGGTCTGTTTGAGTGGTCTGGCCGCGATTACGGCCGTTTCGCCTCAGGCTCGGGCGAAAGGGGCGGCTGGATCGTGCCGAGCACGCCGGACATCGCCCCGGCCAGATCGGTCGGGATGAGGATCGTCGTGCCTTTGTTCTTGTTCATTTCGTAAATCAGATTCATCTGCCTGATCTTCAGCGCGGCGGGATTCGCGGCATAGATATCACCGGCCCGCACGATCTGTTCGGCAATGGCGACTTCCGAACTCGCGAGCGTCACACGCGCCTGCTTTTCCTTCTCCGCCTGCGCATTGCGGCTCATCGCGTCGTTCAACTCGCCCGGAATGCGAACGTCGCGGATCTGCACGCCGATTCCGCCAATCCCCCAATCCTGGGATTTATCCGCAATGACGGTACGGATGCGCTGGTCCATCTGTTCGCGATTGCCGAGAATCTCGGCGAGGGTCATGCCGCTGATGGTCTCGCGCAGCGAGGTCTGCGCCACCTGACCGATCATGGCGCGATAGTCGAGCAATTCGGTCGCAACGCGCTTCACGTCCTCGACCTTCCAGAACAGGATGGAATCGACCGCGACCGAAACGCCGTCGAGGGTGAGGGTATTTTCCGCACTGATCACCGTGCTTTGCTTGCGGGTATCGACCGCGACATAGACGGTTTCGATCACGGGAATGATCAGGAACGCACCGGGGCCACGAATGCCGGCGAACCGGCCAAGGCGCAGAACCACGGCGCGCTCCCACTCATTCGCCATGCGCAACGCGAGGGCCGCGCCGATCCCGATAAGGATCAGAAGGACGCCAGGAACGAACAGCCGGAGCAACCCGATCAGCACCGCCCCGGCAATCACGAGCAGAACGGCGATAACTGTTGCGGAACGGTTCATGCGGAACGCCTGATGTTGCGAACTGGTGCAAGGCTTGAGGATCGAACGTACTCGATCAAGTCGGACGCCGCTGCGGTCGGCTGGAGGTCCGGGCCGGAATCGAACCGGCATACGCGGATTTGCAGTCCGCTACATCGCCACTCTGCCACCGGACCGGTGCAGCACGCTGGCTTATCGGGCCATCGCCGCCCGATGGTCAAGAGCGCACCGAGCCGACCGCCCGGAGGAACGCGCATGGCGGTCCGACCAGCAACGGTTCCGTGCGACGTCACCGCTCCCGGCGTAAGGAATGTTTTGCGAGATCGCCGACTCGCTTTATAGATGGTGCGGCGCAAAGCCGGAGGCTTCCTGTTGAAAGACGTGATGAAGGAAAAAGAGCTGAATTTCCGCACCAGTCGCGCCCTGATGGTCGATTGTCAGGTCCGCCCGAACAACATCGTCGATGATCGGATCATCATCGCAATGCGCACCCTTGTGCGCGAGCGGTTCGTGCCCCCTTCGCTCGCCGCGCAGGCTTACAGCGATGCTGACCTGCCGCTCGCCGACGGACGGATGATGCCGCGCCCGCTCACGATCGGCAGACTCGCGCAGAGTGCGGCGGTTCGGCCGGGCGAGCGGGTTCTCGTTATCGGTGCCAACACCGGCTACGGTGCCGCGGTGCTGTCGTCATGCGGCGGCGTGGTGGTGGCGCTCGAATCATCGCCATCGTTGCGCATGATCGCATCGTCCGCCCTCGCCGCCGAAACACCCGACGTCCGATTGATCGGCGGCGCGCTGATCCAGGGAGCGCCGCAGCACACGCGATTCGACCTGATCGTGATCGAAGGGGCGATCGAGTTTCTCCCTCCGGCCCTTGCCGGACAACTGAACGACACCGGCCGTCTGATCACCGTGATGCGTGAACGCGGCGTCGGACGGCTGATCCGCGCCGAGCCCAGCGGAGCAGGCTTTGCCCACCGGGTTCTCGCCGATTGCAATGCGCCGCTGCTCGCGGAATTCGCGGCCGCACCGGCCTTCGCGTTCTGATGCGGGCACAGTGAATGCAAATCACCCGCGCCGCCCGGCCCCGGCAGACGACCCAAAACGGATAGCTCAAGGATGACCATGCGCCGTCGACTGAAAAATTTTTGCGCCCTCGTGCCGATCACCGTTCTGGCGCTCCAGCCCCTGGCATGGGCCGTGCCGTCGGGCGCGCCATCCGGCATGACGGGCAGCGATCCATCGGCCCGCCCATCGACGCTGATGCAGGCATTGGCAGAAGCCTACGCCGATAACCCGACTTTGCAGGAGCAGCGTGCCAATCTGCGCGCAACCGATGAAACCGTCCCCGCCGCGCTCGCCGGCTGGCGGCCGACCATCGAGTTGCAAGGCACCGCCGGGCGGATCACCGGCACCGAGACCGAACAGATCGCCAGCATCAACCCGCTCACCGGCCTGCCGCTCGTCACCACCGATCGGTTGCCCCAGACCCGCAACGAGGAAATCGGCCAGCTCACGGTGACTGAAAAGCTGTTCGCGGGGGGGGCCACCGTCGCCAAGACCCATGAGGCAAAAAACAACGTTTACGCCGCACGCGCCCAGTTGATTTCGACCGAGCAAACCGTGTTCACGAAGGTGGTCAACGCCTATGTCACGGTCATCACCGACCGGCAGTTGCTGGCCTTGGACATCAACAATCGCCGCGTGCTCAGCCAGCAGCTGCGCGCGGTGAACGACCAGTTCAACGTCGGTGAAATCACCGAAACCTCCGTCGCCCAGGCCAAGGCCTCGCTCGCCGGGGCGCAGGAACAGGTCGAAGTGGCGCAGGGCAACCTCAACATCGCCAACGAAACCTTCAAGCAGCTGGTCGGTTCCTACCCGGCTGCCCAGCTCGTGCCACCGCAGCCGCTTGCCCTGCCGATCAAGGGCAAGGCCGATCTGGTCCGCCAGGCGATGATCAACAACCCCGACGTGGTATCGGCCCTGTTCACCCAGGGCGCGGACCGCGATGCCGTGGACGTCGCCATCGCCGCTCTCGCGCCACAGCTTTCGGTTTCAGCCTCCGCCTTCAAAGAAAATAATCCCCTCGGTCCGAACAGCTCATCCAACGGTGGGCAGGTGCTCGCGAACCTCACCGTGCCGCTCTATCAGGGCGGCTCGGAATACGCCGCCATCCGTCAGGCGCGCGACAAGGTCCAGTACGCCGATTCCGCCGTGATCGATGCAAGGCGGACCGCCGTGCAATCGGCAACCCAGGCATGGGAAGGCCTTATCGCCTCGAAGGCCGCGGTCCGCAGCACGCGCGAGCAGATCAAGTCCGACGCGATCGCGCTCGACGGCACGGAACGCCAGGAAATCGTCGGCACCCGCGATACGCTCGACGTGTTGAACGCCCAGCAATTGCTGTTCAACGCTCAAACGACCCAGATCCAGAATATCGCCAACGTCGTCAATGAATCCTACTCCATCGCGGCGGCGATCGGGCGTTTGACCGCGACCGATCTGGCCCTGCCGGTGACACATTATGACGATCTGAAATACTACGATCAGGTCAAGGACGCGCTGTTCGGCAACGGCAATGCGGCGTATGAGGCGGCGGGTATCGCCCCTGACGGCACGCTGCTGAACGAGCCCACGCCGGCGGCGGCACGATAAGGGGACCCTCAAGGGCGGGAGTTACGCATGAGCATTTCGAACGAGCCGATCAATGCCGAACCATCGATGGATGAAATCCTCTCCTCGATCCGGCGCATTCTCAAGGATGACGAGGCCGTGCCGATGCCAACAGGCGATCGCGGCACCACCACCGACTCCGTGATGATGCTCGATCCGTCGATGATGGTTCCCGAACCAGCGCCATCCGGCCCGGTGCGGCATGAGAGCAGCGAGCTGCCCGGCCCGGCGGCG
>JAQTXO010000159.1:0-2336 GCA_028688765.1 Acidiphilium sp.
TCCGCCACGGCGGCACCTTCATCATCACGCTCGAATATCTCAAACGCTTTTCCCGCATCCGGGCCGCCCTCGCGCTCGATATCGAATACAGCCCCATCCTCGGTGCATACGCCGAACGGAACCCCGAAATTCAATATTTGATCAATTCAAGCGCCGCCGAGGAGTCCAGAAAAACCCTCTCCCGCACAAACTGGGATCACATCCTGATCGACGGCGATCACTCGTTCCAGGGGTGCTGGTCGGATTTCCAGACCGTCAGAAACAACGCCCGCGCCATAGCGTTCCACGATATCGTCAGCGCGGCATGTCCCGGCGTCGTCGAGGTGTGGCAGCGAATCAAAGCCATCATGCCTGACCGGAGCGTGGAAGAATTCACCGATCAATACAGCGAAGTGCAAAACCGGACCGGGAAGAACTTCTTGGGAATTGGCGTCGTGGCTATGGGCTGACACACCACGCGCCAAACAACGACGAAAACCGATCAGTTGCAGTCAGTGGTCTCGCGTGCTCCTCGGATAAATTAGAATGAAACTCGCCTGCGTCGCCATCGTCAAAAACGAACAGAACCACGTCGCGGAATGGATCGCCTACCAACTCGCCATCGGCTTCGACACCGTCATCATCTTCGACAACCAGTCAACCGACGATACCGCCGCCCGCATCCGCGCCTTCGCCCCTGATCACGACGTCCGCCTCCACGAATGGACCATGACCACCCCTGACTACCAGACCCGTTGCTACGAACACGCAGCCCGTTCCTACACCGATGAATTCGACTGGCTCGCCTTCTTCGACATCGACGAATTCCTCGTCCTCGATCCCGGTTTCGACCTCAAATCCATCCTCAATCTCTTCCCCGCCACCCCCGCCATCGGCGTCCCCTGGGCCATGTTCGGCTCATCCGGCCACACCGAAAAACCGGACGGCCTCCTGATCGAAGCCTTCACCCACCGCTCGGAACCCTCCTTCGGCCCCAACCGCCACATCAAATCCATCATCCGCCCCAAACACATGCTCTACTGTCACAACGCCCATTCCTTCGCGATGGACGGCCAGTACCGCAGCCTCACCGGCAAACCGCTCACCTTCACCCAGGGCGGATTGCTCGACACCGACCCCGACTACACCCTCGGCAAACTCCATCACTATTTCACCCGCTCCCGCGCCCACTGGGCCGACAAAATGCAGCGCGGCTACCACGACACATCCCGCGAGGATTCCGAATTCGAAGCCTACGACCGCAACGAAATCCCCGACGACAGCGCCCGCGACCTCGCCCCCCGCGTCCGCGAAATCCTCGCGAACCTCGGCACCGCAACCGCCCAACACGCCCCAACCTTCATTTCACCGCCAGCGCAGTCACCCAATCCGCAAGCAAGCCCTTCTTTCTTGAAAGAAAGAAGCAAAGAACTTTCGCCCGAAAGCATCCGCCGCCCCGGCGAATGGGCACTCCTCACCGAATTCGGCACCCTCCTGTGCTGGCATCCGCCAACCCGCGCCCTGTCCCATCGTCCGCCATCCAACCTTGCGGACCACACCTTGCTCCTGTGGCGTTGCGGCGATGAAAACGAACTGATTGCCACCTATGCCGGACACCCCGAAACCATCGACCCGATCACCGGCCACATGGCTCCGCCCGCAATCATCCCCAAGCTGACCCCCATCCCCGGCCTCGAACCCGGCGACATCGCCTTCAAACTCGCCAACGGCGCGCACCTCTCAGCCCGCGAAGCCGCAGCACCCGGCGAACCCGGCTTGGTCGATGCCCATGTCGCGGAGCGCAAGGCATGGGAATGTTTCACCCCCATCCCCCCAGCCGCCGCCGCCGACCTCATCGACCTTGCCAGTTCCCGCTGGATCATCGGCGAAATCCCCGAATCCCCTCTGGCCGCCACCCCCCGGGGCCGTCAGCATTTCGCCGTGGGCCACCGAACCTACGCAATCGCCGAATCCCTCCCGCTCTCCAACGTCATTCGCTATCCATCCGGCACCATATCGAGCGCCATCCTGACCCGGGAGGGGTGGCAGCTGGATGAACTGCGTCGATTTCGCCCGCTGATCGTCTTCACCCTGTTTGACCGAACGCAGGACGCCGACCGGTTGCGCATAGCGGCCCAAGCCCTCCATTACCTCGCGGACTACAGCGGCGATTGCCTCGTGATCGGCGACCAACCTCCCGCTGTCGTCGCCCCCCTGTTTCCTGAACCACTCCGCCGAAATCTGCATGTGCACGAAATCGCAGGCAATTCCTCCACCCATGCACAGACGCATCAATCGCCGTCCCCATCGAGCCTCGGCGCAACCCTCATCCTGCCCGACCTCGACCTGTTCAACGA
>JAQTXO010000159.1:2346-6505 GCA_028688765.1 Acidiphilium sp.
TATCAACCGGTCCTCGTGTTCGATGGCCCGGTCATCCCCGAAGCCCCGATCTACCCGGTCCTGACCGCAATCCGGTTTCAGGACGCCATCGCCGTCACCGGCAATCCCCCCGCAACCCTCGAAACAAACCACGCCGAGCGCGATCAGCCCCGGCAAGCAACCATTTTCGGCATTGCCGATCTTCGCGGCAACGCCCGAACCTTGCGCATGGCCCGCAAAACCCTGCGTGCATGGCGCACGCGCAATCAATCGCCCAATCCCTCATCCATCCCCCCCGACCACGCCATCCTCGCCTATTGTGCCCAACGTCTCCACACCGTTGAAACCCGTATTCTCACCGAATCCCTCCGGCTCATCGGCACCCCAAATCAACCCGGTCCCCGTCTGCCACCC
Organism: Acidiphilium sp.; assembly: GCA_028688765.1. GTDB lineage: Bacteria > Pseudomonadota > Alphaproteobacteria > Acetobacterales > Acetobacteraceae > Acidiphilium > Acidiphilium acidophilum. The sequence goes on from JAQTXO010000159.1 coordinate 2,740, forward strand.
GATGAAGCGGACCAGCTTGCTTACCGCTTCGCGACCGTCATCGACGATGATCGATCGGAAACACTCGCAACCCTCCGCGCCCACGCCGTGAATTGCGCAAAGATCACTAAACGGCCCACCGCCGATCTGGTCGTCGGCATGATGAGTGACCGCGAAGTGCTCGAACAGTTCCAGAGCATCGGCGATAATTGTGAATTTGGGCTCGTTCAACGAATGAACGGGATAGAGTTAATAAGTTTGCTTAAGTGGTGTAATGTATCAGTCCAGTCCCTGATAGAAGCGTTGAATCATGGATTTGAAGGATTCGCTGATCCGGACAAAATGATCCTTGGTGATCATGGTGGCGAAATGACGTTGATAGATAAAGTCTATGGATTGTCCGGCCATAGTTTTGTCCATCGAGGGAACATCGACGAGGAGAAATTTCTTGTTGAGCAACAGAAACGGCTTAAATATCTTTGTAGCAAATTTATTGAAGACCTAGAGGACGAAGATACAATCCTAGTTTACAAAAACCTAAATCCACCAAGTGCGGAAGAGTGCCTGAAAATATCTCAAGCACTGAAAAAATTTGGGGCAAGTAAGATTTTGGTAGTTGTTGATTCGTCTAGTAATCCTAAAGACGAGGGAAAAGTCGTTTGGTTTACTGAGAATCTGATGATCGGATACATAGATAAACTCGCGCCATATGAAGCGGCCCCATTATCCTCAAAGGAGGGCTGGATCAAAATTTGTCGGAAAGCGCTTGATATGATTTACACGAATAAAAAATATTATAAAGACACATCAATAAGAGAATTACAAATAGCTTGAAATGCGACTATAATAAATAACCCCGCCGATGCCCGATTTCGACATAATGATGCTCAAAATCCAGATACTCGCCTTGCGTCACTTCAGCGGCGGCCAGCGGATAGTTTGTTGCGTAATGAAATAGATCGAGCTTGAAACACGGTCTTTCCTCCCGGAATCCATGTTCGAGGTAATGATGCAACGCGCTCGGCAATAGCCCATCCCGAACCGCCGCTCCGATATCCGCCTGCGATTCCGAATAAAACGCCTCATCATAGAACGCCAGATACGCATCGATCCGCCGTTTGACCTGTGGCGCAGCCTCGATGATCGCCCGCAGCCGGTCCGCTGAAACGAGCCGGGCCGTCCCATCCAGCGCCCGCTGCATCGTCGCGAAATGATGCGGATACTTCGCGACATCCACAGCATACGCCAGCGGAAACAAATGGAACCGGTAACGCGGATCATCGAGCGGCAACAGAAAATGCGCCCGCGCCTGACGTGGATTGAACAACCCCGCAACCGGCAGATGCACGCTTTCGGCCTCGCTGAGCCATGCTGCCAGCCATGAGAACGTGCTGATGCTCGGCACGATATGGCAGGAGCGCCGCAGCACCGCGAAATCGTGCATCACCCCTTGGCCTGCAACGAACTCCGCGCGCGGAAACCGTGCCCGCAACGCCAGACAATACGCATTATCCTCGATCTGCCCGAAAAACACCGGCTTCAATCCGGTCTGTTCGATCAACCCCTCATAAAAGGACGGCGGCAGCAAAATATAATCAGGATGCCGTCCATCCAGTATCTCCCCGCCCCGTATGCTGATCACCAACCGATCCGCCCCGAACCCCCGCACATCCTCCAACGCCGACGGTGTCACAAACAAACGTCGTGCCGTAGCGACATCTGGAAAATTGTCGAAATGCTGGGCGTAACTATCGAGCACAACCGTATCGATCACGCCTCGCGCAAGGCAATCGGCGACGCCAATCACATCCAGCCGATGCCGCCACGGCCCGTAACTGACCGACCGGCCAATCGGACCGGTCAAATCGACTCCATCGATCCCCCACTCTGGGAAAGCGGAATGAATAATTCTCGCGTCGGACAGGGCTGACGCCAGACCTTGAGCCGCTAGATGCTGGATCATCCTGTTGGCGAAACCGCCCATAGATTTAATCAATATAGTTAAGATTTTTGATCTCCATAACAAATACTTGTGTATAACGGATTTAGTTTATGCAAGCACTGATTTTGCAGTTGTATCATCGGCGATCACAGCAGCAAAATTAGGCTTTTAGCCCAAAAATAATCGGTCTGTAAGCTGGCCCAGACCAGCAATGATTGTCCCCAAGATTTCCCGATGAGGCACTATCGCCTTTTATGGGCTTTGTCACCGCCGGACCAAAATGGTAATCGGCTCCCATGAGAAACGAAAATTCGCTTCCTGTCCTCGCGTTCCGTACTCATGTCTGGGACGCGCAGATCGAATTGCTCGCCCGCAGACTGAAAGCATCGGCGCCAAGGGCGAATTTCGTGATACTGACTGATGAAACCAACAGTCTATTGGAAATCGAGTCATTCAGCAAATTAGCCCATAATTCCGATTTCTCCGATCTTGGCCTGTTCGGCTATCCGCCCCCGAGTATTCTCTGGTACAACGGCGAATACCCGCTTTATCGCCTCCGCAGTGCGTTCCCTGAAGCCTCTGCCTATGGAATGGTCGAGTTCGATGTATCCGCCACGGCAGACCTCTTGCCGATCTTCGACGCTATCGCACGGAAGCAGGTCGATCTTGTCGCTCACGATCTCCACGACGTAGGCCCTGATTGGGGATTCTACCACACGGTCTCCCCTCATTTCAGCGCGCCTATGCAAGCAATGATCCACTCCCTGTTCGTATCCCCCCGCGCGATCGATCACATGCTGGCCCGTCGCCAACAGATCGCGGCAGGGATCAACACGGGTGCCCATCCGATGGAATCATGGCCGTTCTGCGAGGGCTTCGTGCCATCCTCTATCCGCGAATTGCCCAACGCCCGCCTCGAAGAATTGCAGGACTACGTAAAACTTCCCTACTATATCTCCGGCACACCTCTCCACATCGCCAACCCGCAATCCAGTGAACCCGGCAGCCTGATCCATCCGGTTCTGTCCGGCGCACGTCTGAACGCGAAGCGGATGGAGTTCGACAACCCCGCTGATATTTTCAACCCCGACTCCGCTCTGAGCCGGCAATTCCGCTACTGCCTTCCCTCGGAGTTCATCGATCCCCTGATCGACTGTTTCAAACGCAAGCAGCCCGCAGCCCTACCTCGCTTCCTGGCCTTTGCCGCTGAAAACAACTGGCTCGCCAGTGCAAAGCCGATCAACCTCGCTCGCGGTCGCCCCGCCGATCAGTCGTCCGTCTCACCGCACTCCCGCTTTCCCGAAACCCATCGCGACGCCTCCGGCGGCAACGACGGCAATATCGGCGGCGGCTATGGTTTCTGGACCGGCGAGCAGACCGATCCTTACTGGCAGGTCGATTTCGAAAACATCTGCCGGATCGAGCGCGTAACCATCCACAATTTCCTTGGCGCGCGCGATCAATGCACCAATCTCGCAATCCTCATATCATCCGATCAGACAAACTGGAGCCTCGCCGCCACCAAACTCGATAACGCGCCGTTCGGCGGCGCGGACGGAACCCCCTACCATTTCGATTTTCCAACGCCCCCGCGTGCTCGCTACTGCCGCATCCAGTTGGTCGGCCACGGCGCATTGCATCTCGATGAAATCGAAGTCTTCGGCCTTCCCGACTGAGCGGCCCCACCGATCCGGGTTGCCGAACAAACCATAAACAAACCCCTTTCTCACCCCCCGCGCATCATGCTTATATCCGCGCGATGTTGCCCTGGACCCCCTACCCACCCGACGCGACGCCTACCGATCGTTTCAAAACGATCATGGCCTACCTGTGCCGGTGCATCAT